>JANQML010000212.1 GCA_028280105.1 Desulfobacula sp.
CCACACCCGGTAAAACACTTTTGATTGTCGGAGGGATTCAGGGAGATGAGCCGGGCGGGTTTCTTGCCGCTGACTTCTATGCTGACTTTATGCTTGAAAAAGGGAATCTGATCGTGGTGCCACGGGCCAATTTCCCGTCCATTTTAAAACGGGAGCGAAAGATCAACCAGGATATGAATCGTAAATTTTTAGACGATGATATCCCCAATTACGAGTCCAGAGTCGTGGATGTCCTTAAAACACTTATTTGTGAAAGCGACTGTTTTATCAATCTGCACGAAGGGTCCGGCATTTACTATCCGGTCTGGGTGAACGAACAAAAAAATCCAAAACGGTTCGGACAGTCTATCATTGCCGATGATTCGGTCCTCGAAGATGCAAGGGCGGGCGGTTCTATCGATTTGGAAGCAATGGCCGGCCGGGTGATTGAACAGATCAATAAAAATATTAAAAACAAAGAACATCTGTTTAATTTTAATAACCACAAAACAAGTGATCCCGATTCAATTCATAAGGAACAGCTTAAGTCTGCCACCTATTATGCCCATAATACGTGTAAAATTCCGGCATTCGGAATTGAGTCCGCCAAATTTCTTTCCCTGGAGACAAAGGTCAGGCAGCATATCTATGCCATTAACGGTTTTATGGAGATATTGGATATTGTGCCCCAGACGCCGGGAATCGATTTAAAAAAACCCCAGATGGAGTACATGATCATCTCGGTTAACGGATCGGTTCCGGTTGTTGTCGGTAAGATGCAGCGTTTGAGAATAAAAAAAGGGGATACGGTTCAGGTACATGATATTGTCGCCAATTATCAGCGGGGACTGAGTGTTGATGTTATCGGGTTTGGCAATCAGTTCAATGATATGAAAAAAGAACTGGTGATTACCGAATCCACCCGTATCGAAGCAAAAAAAGATTTTTACAAGTGCGGATCCGTTTTTTTGGATGTTGTTGATTCCGAAACACAACAGGGACTTGAAAAGATTCAAGTCAGCGAGACAAAAGAGACAAATGTCATACAGTATAAACTCAGAATTAACGGGGAACTGACTATTGTTGAAAATTATGGCCGTGTAACCATCCGCATGGGTGACACGCTGCTGATTGAAGATCTGCTGGCCGGCAAGATAGACCCGGCAAAATATATCGTCAATTTTAAAGGCTTTGTCGGAAATATCCGTAACAACAATGGGGAAGACCGGGGCTATTTGATAGACACATCAAAAGACGTGTTGATAAAACGGTATTCTCTGGATCAGCAGGGCCGGCAATACCATATTCTGACAACATTGAACGGAAAAGAGGTCGGTAAATTATTTATTGATATCCAATCTTAAGGGAATGAGGAGAGATAACGTGGGGAAGAAAAACAGCAAAAATTTATCAATTATTGATAAAGAACTTAAGATAGAAGGGTCGATTTCAAGCAGCGGAAAACTGATCATTAAAGGCCGGGTAACAGGAACGATAGAAGGTGATACTGTGATCATTGCGGAAGACGGCCAGGTCAACTCCAGCGCAACCAAGGTTTCCAGCATCACCATAGGCGGGAACTTCCAAGGAGAGGTCACCGCGTCTAAAGAGCTGATTATTCTTTCAACCGGTACCTGCGCCGGAAAGGTTGAATGCAAAGATCTGATCGTTGAAAACGGGGGTATTTTAAATGCGGAAGTTTCCTGTAAAACCTCTTCGAAAATGGTCGCCGGTCAAGAGCAAAAGCAAACAACGGGTACATTATTGAATGTGAAAAAGGGAAAGCAGATCGAATTATAAATTTTGCTTGACATCGGTATTTAAATTATGTAAATATCCCGGATTGTTTTTATGAATAGGAGCGTTGAAAAATTGAAAAAGTATACATACAGTGCTAAACGGGAAGACAACAAGGAAAATTGGTGCGTAATCGACGCGAAAGATAAAGTTCTTGGCAGGTTGGCTTCTCAGGTTGCCTACAGAATACGCGGAAAACATAATCCGCTTTATACTCCCCATGTGGATATGGGCGATTGGATCGTTATTATTAATGCTGACAAAATCCGTTTAACAGGCGATAAACTTGATAATAAAAAATATTATCGCCACTCCGGATATATCGGCAGTATTAAATCCACCACAGCCAAAGAACTTCTCGAAAAAAAGCCCGAAGAAGTGATAAAAAAAGCGGTTAAGGGAATGCTTCCTAAAAACAGGCTGGGCAGGAAACTGTGCAAAAAATTATTTGTATACAAAGGTGATCAGCATCCTCATGCTGCTCAAAAACCTGAGGTCGTTGAAATTTAAGGAAAATAAAGGACGCGGTATTTATCAATGGAAAGTGAAAACGTATTTTACGCGACTGGCAAAAGAAAAGACTCTGTGGCAAAAGTCTGGTTAAGGCCGGGTACCGGTGGTATTGTCATCAATAAAAAAGCGGTTGACGATTATTTCGAATTGGATGTGGCAAGAGATCTTCTCTCCTCTCCCTTGGTCCTGACAGATAAAACCGATGCATTTGATATCACAATCACGGTGATGGGCGGTGGTAAAACCGGTCAGGCCGGCGCCATTAGGCTGGGAATTTCAAAGGCGCTTGAACTGTATGACCCCGAACTCAGAGGAATCTTGAAAAGTGCCGGCTTTCTTACCCGGGATGCAAGGAAGAAAGAACGTAAAAAATACGGTAAAAAAGGAGCAAGAGCCAGCTTCCAGTTTTCCAAAAGGTAGTCTTTTTTATACGATCCTGTCATATGTTTCTAACACCGGGGGTAAAGGTTTTTCTTTACCCCCGGACTGCGTTGAGGGAGTCTGGAAATGCAAACCTTTTTATTCTATGATATCGAAACCAGCGGATTAAACCCGGCCTTTGATCAGGTATTGACCTTTGCGGCGATTCGGACGGATCTGAATTTGAACGAACTGGATCGTGAAACGGTCTCCATTCGTCTTCGAAAGGATATCGTCCCCTCTCCCGGTGCCTTTTTGACCCATGGATTAACTTACAAAGAGTTGTCCCAAGGAATCTGTGAATATGAAGCGGCAAAAAAAATTCACTCTCTTTTCAATACGCCCGGAACGATTAGTCTGGGATATAATTCGCTGGGGTTTGACGATGAGTTTTTAAGATTTCTCTTTTATCGTAACCTGCTCGACCCGTATTCCCATCAATATGCCAATGGATGCGGGCGTATGGATATTCTGCCCGTTGCGGTTATATTCAGGGTTTTCCATCCCGGCGATATCCGCTGGCCGAGTGTGGAGGGGCGGCCGTCCATGAAGTTGGAATTAATCAGCAGTGAAAATCGCTTTGAAACGTCGGGCCGGGCCCATGAGGCCATGAGTGACGTTGAGGCGTTGGTCGCGCTGAGTAAATGTTTTATCCGTCAGAATCAGATCTGGAACTACTGCCTGGATTTTTTTTCCAAGGCCCGGGATGAAGTCCGGATCAATACCATTGGAACCAGAATTAAAATCGCGAACCATCTCTATCCGCTCTGTCTTTTGGCATCTGCCTCGTTTGGACCGGATCTCAACTACCTGGCGCCTGCAATTCCCATCGGTCCGTCCTCTGCTTTTAAAAATCAGTCCCTCTGGCTAAGGCTGGATTCGGATGATATTTTAGGCCTTGAAACCGGCATTGAAATTGAAGAGACCTTTGTTGTCCGAAAACGATATGGAGATATCCCCGTTGTTTTACCCGCTCTTGATCGGTTTAAAGAAAAACTGCCGGACCGGATTCGTGCAACTGTGAACCGAAACAAAACCCTTTTAGATAAAAATCAAACAAGGTTGAAAGCGTATATTGCCTATCATCAGGCATTTAGATACCCCATTGTACCGGATGTTGATATTGATGCCGCGCTTTATCAGGACGGTTTTTTCTCTTCGGCGGAAAAAAAAGAGAGCCGGTTGGTACACCAGGCTCTTTCGGAAGGGAACCCCTCTGTTTTAAATCGGATTGAGAGTTCACGCGTACAAAGACTGGCCCAGCGGATTGTCCATCGAAACTTTCCGGACATCACAACGGAACTTACCGGTTCGGATTATCATCAACACTTAAAGCGGCTGTCGGGTCAGGAGGGATCGGGTCCTGTTTTAGGATACCGGGGCGATACAAAATTTAACAAGTCCAAGGCCATGGAAGAACTGGACACAATCAGAGCAGGGTTCAAGAAACCAAACCCTGCCCAGTCCGCCATGCTGAAATGGCTGGATCAGTATTTAAAGGATAATTTTTAACCGAGTCTGTATCTATAATCACAACAAAGGGGTCTGGATCGCTGATACCTGGATCGCTGATACAATGATTGCATCGTATCAGGTTCTGCCGCTGAGCCGTTTGAGTTCATCGACTTGGGCTTCATGGATGAATTTATTTAAGATCGTTTCGTGCGCGGGTTTGAGTGCGGATATATTGAAGCCTGCCAGGATATGCGTTTCAGAGTAATTCTGATTGATCCGGGCCGTGGTTGCTTTGATCGGAAGGGTTCCGTATGGTTTCTCCTGGTCCATGTTGATCAGTATGACGCCGATGTGAAGTGTCTGGTTCAGCTTCAGGGCTGTCAAAGGATTGATGCGGTCTCCTCTCTGCTTGGGAATGACAACTCCGATACCGGTTAAGGAGATGTCCCTGATGATATAATCCTTTGGGCTGACATATTCAAGGCTGTCCACAACCAGTTTGCTCTTGATAATGTATTTTTTGCTCAACGGCAGGCGAAATGCAGATCTGATGTTAATTTCCTGAATGGGGGGCTTATATCTGATTTTAACCGCAGATACGATTGATCGGTTGGCAAGGGGGAACCGATCCAGAAGTTTTAAATGGGTGCAGGCCACACCTGCCCTCAATTTGCGATTTTTATCATGGATAACGGTGGTCAGGTGCAGTTCCTCGTATTCCGTCCGTTTTGAAAACGGTGTCAGGGGCTGTGCAATCGTAATCTCCCGTTTTTCATAATCCACATCGTAAATGATTGACGATCTGGAATAAGGAGATAGCGAACTCATGTTAAAAACAATATCCACACCAGTGGACGGAAGAAATGTCTTTTCTATGTGAAACGTCATCTGATAAAAAGAATTCAGGCAGTATTTATAAAAAAATACTGCCTGAATAAAATTTTTAACTGGCTTACTTTACTGCATCTTTTAATGCTTTTCCCGGGACAAATTTCGGTACGTTTCTGGCCGGAATATTGATTTCTTTGCCGGTCTGAGGGTTTCTACCTTTTCTAGCTTTTCTCTCAGCAGTTTTAAAAGTGCCGAACCCAACCAGTGTAACGGAATCGTTGTTTGAAAGTGCATCAGTGATCGCTTTGATGGTGCAGTCTACTGCTGCCTGAGCTTCCTTTTTACTGTTAAGCACTTCTGAAACCTTGTTGATTAAATCGCCTTTGTTCATCAGATCACTCCTTTTCTTAGGTTTTAGAAATTTTTAAATACCAAAATTTGCCGTTAACCTTTAATTTTTAATGTCGATTAAATTGAATCAGCTTTTCTGACGTACGTTACGTCGTTGAGAAAGGCGTGTCAAGTCTTTATTCACATTTTTATTAAATTTTATTGCCTTGTTTCAACAAAAAACTTAGAATTGACCAAAACAGGAGATTATTATGGACGCAACACTGGTGAATCCGTTTATTGAAGGCACTTTACATATTTTAGACACCACTGCTTTTGTCAAAGCAAAACCCGAACCCCCGTTTTTTAAAAAAGATCGTAACGCCCAGGGGGATATTTCAGGGTGCATCGATATAACCGGCGATCTGTCAGGAACCGCTGCCATCAGCTTTTCCGAGAAAAGTATACTAGGTATAGTGTCGGCGATGTTCGGCGAGGAGATGACTGAAATCAATGATGAAATTAATGATGCCGTGGGGGAGATCAGCAATATGGTGGCCGGACACGTAACAACGAAACTTGCTGAAACCGGCAAAAAAGTCAGTGTTAAATTCAAAGAGATTAAAGTGGGCCGGGATGCCGTGATCGGACATGCTGATGACGCACGGCATGTGTTGTCGATTCCTTTCCGAACCACCAAAGGGAAGGTGGTGATTGAGGTGTGTTATACCTGATTCTGTCTTCTAAAAAAAATCGTAACTACATATTGGTTTTTGATGCTCTTTTTTAATGGATCAGTGTGGACAGGTACCATGTGATCAGACGGTCTCCAAAAAAAATATAAAGAATCGCACCCATGGATAAAAACGGTCCGAACGGAATCTTAAGCTTTGAATTGACCATTTTTTGAGAAACCATCATTGCGATCCCGCCGATGGTTCCGAGCAAAGAACCGGTGAATATGGTGAAGATGACCCCTTTAACCCCTGTTGCCGCTCCGATCATGGCCAGCAGCTTAATATCACCACCTCCCATCCCCTCCTCTTTTTTTATCAGATAATAAATCAAAGCCACCATATATAAGCTGCCCCCGCCTGCCAGTATACCCAGGCCGGTCTGCTGGATGGTCATATCCGGTAAAATAAGAAATGATGATGAAAAGATGACAATTCCCGGCAATGAGATCAGATCCGGGATGATCCGGTGATCAAAATCGATAAAGGAGATGGTGATCAATGTGCTGATAAAGGCAAACCAGAATACCATGACCGGTGTGAATGAAAATTGAACATAGAGTATTAGAGCAAATGCCGCGGTAAGCAGCTCAACCGCCGGATACCGAAATGATATGGACGTGTTGCAAAACCGGCACCGGCCCTTTAACACCAGATAACCGAAGATGGGGATATTCAGATAAAAGGGGATGGCTGTGTTGCATTTGGGACAGGATGACCTAGGTTTTACAACGGAGATATTCTCAGGAATCCTGTAGATACAGACATTTAAAAAACTGCCCACACAGGCACCTGCAAAAAAGATATATACAGCGACAATCAGGTTAAATTCCGTCATTACGGCTCCTATTCAATAGGATAAAGGGGATAAAGGCTACCGCTTCCAAGTAAAGTTTGTGACTTAAAAGCGGTGGGCCAAACGCTTATTTATCCTCTGTTAAAAAAAAATTAGCAAGGACATTGTAAAAGTTAAATTGTGTTTTATTGTAAAATCAAAAATATGAACAGGTAAAAAGATAATGTGTGTCACTGAATGGCAACTAAGCAGGCAACATATCTATGGCTGAACTCATTCATTAATGTAACAGAATTATTATTGAAATAGAGTTGTCTTGGGTTTCGTTCGGTTTTTTTATATGAACTAAGGAGCAAAAATGGCTGAAGCAGATATTGATGATCTGATTGAGATAATTGAAAAAGACAGTAATATTGAAGATATCCCGAGCACATTGCCCATGATGCCGGTAAGGGATGTGGTGGTCTTTACCGATATGCTGTTGCCCCTGTTTGTCGGCAGGGAAAAGTCGATTAAAGCGGTTGAAAAGTGCGTTGAAACGGACCGGTATATGTTCCTGTCGGCCCAGAAGGATTCAGAGGTTGAAAAGCCGGGTGCCGATGATGTCTATCAAATCGGAACCATTGGCCGTATCCAAAAGATGATCAAGCTGCCCGACGGTCGAATCAAGGCTTTGGTTCAGGGGATCGCCAAGGCAAAGATACTTGAATTTGTTAAGAAAAGAACCTTTTTTAAAGTTGAGATAGAACTGCTTGCAGACAGAGATCCCGACGAACTCAATATCGAAGATGAAGCCTTGATGCGGAATGTAAAAGAGGCCAGTGAAAAGCTTTTGGCACTTAAAGGGGAATTATCCGGTGATGTGGGAGATCTGCTCTCCCACATTGAAGCGCCGGGAAAACTGGCCGACCTTGTGGCGTCCAATTTAAACTTAAAGGTAGAGGATGCCCAGGTTCTGCTTGAAACAACCGATGCCTGTGAACGCCTTAAAAAGGTCAATGATTTACTTGCCCGCGAACTCGATCTGTCAACGGTTCAGGCTAAGATACAAACCGATGTAAAAGATGAAATTTCAAAGAACCAGCGGGATTATTACCTGAGAGAGCAGGTAAAGGCCATCCATCGGGAGTTGGGAGAAAGCGATGATAAACTGGCGGAGATCGATGAGTTTAAGCGCAAAATCAAGAAATGTAAAATGCCGCCCGATTGTGAGGAAGAGACAAAGAAACAATTGAAACGGCTTGAGCAGATGCACTCTGATTCATCTGAAGCCTCGGTGGTCCGCACCTACCTGGACTGCATTGTCTCACTGCCCTGGAACAAATCAACAAAAGATTTTTTAAATATTCAAAAATCAAAAGAGGTGCTGGATCAGAATCATTTTGGTCTTGATAAGGTCAAGGAAAGGATTCTTGAGTATCTGAGCGTTAGAAAGCTGAATCCCAAAAAAAAGGGCCAGATTATCTGTTTTGTCGGCCCCCCGGGTGTCGGTAAAACCTCGCTTGGAAAGGCCATTGCAAAGGCCATGAAAAGAAAGTTTCATCGGGTTTCCCTGGGGGGAATCCGGGATGAGGCAGAGATTCGGGGGCACCGGAGAACCTATATCGGGTCTATGCCCGGAAGAATTTTACAGGGCCTTCGCCAATGCGGCACCAATAACCCTGTTTTTATGCTGGATGAAATTGATAAACTGGGCAGTGATTTCCGGGGTGATCCGTCTTCCGCCTTATTGGAGGCGCTGGACCCGGAACAGAATTTTGATTTTTCAGATCATTATCTGAACATGCCCTTTGATCTGTCCAATGTTTTATTTATCCTGACGGCCAATATTTCAGATACCATTCCGTCTGCATTGCTGGATCGAATGGAAGTGATCCGGATTTCAGGGTATACCCGGCAGGAAAAAAAGGTGATTGCCCAAACCCACCTGCTTCCCCGGAAACTAAAAGAGAACGGATTGATCCGGCGGTCCATACAAATCAGTTCCGGTGCCATGGAACAGATTATTGCCGAATATACCCTGGAAGCGGGTCTAAGAGGGCTTGAGAGAAAACTGGATGCCGTGTGCCGGAAAATTGCCCGGAAAATTGCCGAAGGAAAAAAAGGCAAATTTTCAATAACCAAGCAGAACCTGGCCAAATACCTGGGCCCCCCCCAGTTTGTTTCAGAGCTTGACCAGGAAGAGAGTCAGGTCGGGCTTGCCACAGGGCTTGCCTGGACAGAAGTGGGCGGGGAACAATTATATATAGAAGTTGCCCTGTATAACGGGAAAGGCGATCTGATGGTGACCGGGCAGATCGGGGAGGTGATGCAGGAGTCGGCCCGGGCCGCTCTGACGTATACCAAAGCCCATGCCAAGTTGTATGATATCGATAAGGAGGAGATCGACGCCAACGATATTCACATTCACGTGCCGGCAGGTGCCATACCCAAAGACGGCCCGTCGGCGGGAATTGCCATCACCACGGCGTTGATATCGGCCTTTACCCATCGCAAAGTCGATCATAAAGTCGGCATGACCGGTGAAATATCCCTGCGCGGACGCGTACTGCCCATCGGCGGGCTTAAAGAGAAGGCGCTGGGTGCCCTTCGTGCGGGAATCGAACATATTATTATCCCGGAAAAAAACAGAAAAGATCTTTATGATATGCCTGCGGTCATTAAAAAGAAGATGAAATTTACCTGTGTGAAAGATGTCCAGGAGGTTCTGGATATAGCACTTGAAAAAAAGGCCCCAAAAAAGAGTAAAAAGGCGAAGGCCTCTTGATAGTTCTTGGCTTGAGCACGGCGGAGCAGGGCGGCAGCCTGGCAATTGTACATGGGGACCGGTTGATTTGCCAGGAATTCTGGGATACAAAGCAGACCCATTCCAAACGGCTGCTGGGTATGATAAGGCATATGGTCGAAAACCGGTCGGGCCTGGATCTTGCCGATATTGATGCGTACGTGGCTGCCCGGGGACCGGGGAGTTTTACCGGGCTCAGGATAGGAATCAGCGCAATTAAGGGGCTGGCATATGCCATGGGAAAACCGGCCCTAGGCGCTTCCAGCCTGGACGGTATCGCATTTCGGTTCGCCTATTCTTCTCTTCCCGTCTGTGTAATGATGGATGCCAGAAGAGACGAGGTCTATTCAGCGGTATACCGGTTTGAAAAGGGGATAATGGTGTCAAAAAGCAGGGAGCGGGTCATCGGCCCGGGTAAAGTTGTCGCAGAGATGCCGGCATCGTCTCTGTATGCCGGTTCCGGATCCAAAGCCTATCTGCCTGCGATTGAGGAGAAAGCTGAAACCCCTGTCATTGCCCACCCGTATATGGATTCAGTCTGTGCCGTCTCTTTGATCCGGTCCCTTGGTAAAGGCAGCGCAGATCTCAATCCGGCGGAGAGCCCGCTGGAGCCTGTCTATATTCGGAAATCCGATGCTGAGTTGAATTCAGCTTTAAAAGATTAAGATAACCCTGTCTGAATGCCGTGCATACGGTGGTGCATCTATATTAAGAAATATGGTATCCATAATGAATTCGGGCGGGTTCATCCTCTTTTTTAAATTCGATGTTCGGTTCAGGTTGACAAAAAGGGGTAGTTTGTATATTGTATATGGCTTATATTGACAGGAAATAGATATGGACAATAACAGATGGCCGGTGCGAGCTGATTTCCCCATTGCTCAGCCCGGCTTGAAATTTATTATATTAACCATCCTTATAACGGGGATGCTTTTTTATTTTGGGTGGATGGTCTTTGCCTGCCTCTTTACGGGTCTAACTGTTTTTATTACCTGGTTTTTCAGGGATCCTGACCGAACCCCGCCTCTGGAGGCCGATGCCATGGCCGCTCCGGCGGACGGAAAGGTAATTGCCATAGACCGGCTGCCGGATTGCGACTACCTGGATGGGACTTGTATTAAAATCAGCATTTTCATGAATGTCTTTAATGTCCATGTCAACCGGATACCCTTTGACGGTGAAATTGAACAGGTGCTCTACCATCCGGGTAAATTTATGAACGCCTCTTTTGACAAGGCATCCACACATAACGAACGAAATGTGCTGGTGATTAAAACCGCGGGCAACTATCGGTTTGCAGTGGTTCAGATCGCGGGTCTGATTGCCAGGCGGATCGTCAATTTTGCCAAGGCAGGGGATGTTTTTAAAAAAGGAGACCGGTACGGCATGATCCAGTTCGGATCAAGACTGGACCTCTACCTGCCCGAGGAATTTTCAGTCTCTGTAAAAAAAGGCCAAAAAACAACGGCCGGATCCACTGTCATCGGCTATTTGAAATGACAGGAAAGACCCTTTACACGGATGGCGGATGATTAACGTCACAACAACGAGATGGAGTAAAACAAAGCTTGGAACAAATACCGATTACAAAACAAGGCTATGAAGCCTGTAAAAAAGAGCTTGAACGATTAAAAACGGTTGAACGGCCGGAAAATATCAAAGCGATTGAGGTGGCAAGGGCTCACGGGGATCTGTCTGAAAATGCCGAATACCATGCGGCGAAAGAGAAACAATCCTTTTTAGAGGGCCGGATCGGTGAATTGAGTTATCGTCTGGGAAATGCAAAAGTGATTGATCCGGATACGGTTCCCAAGGACCGGGTTCGGTTTGCCAGCCGCGTGCTGGTTGAAAACCTGGATTCGGAAGAACAGATGGAATATATGATTGTGGGGTCTGAAGAGGCGGATATCAAAAAGGGGACCATATCGGCGACATCCCCTCTGGGAAGTGCCATGCTGGGAAAAGAACCTGGGGACGAAATTGAAGTCATGGCCCCCGGCGGCAGGCGGATGTACGAAATTATAGATATTCTCTAAAATAACGGAGGTGTTGGTTTGGCACGAGTTACAATAGAAGATTGTTTAAAAAATGTAGATAATCGCTTTACTCTGGTTCATCTGGCGGCAAAGCGCGTCAGACAGGTTCGGGAAGGCGCCGATCTTTTGGTGAATCCGTCAAAAAATGAAGATGTCGTCGCTGTTTTGCGGGAGATTGCAGCCAACCGTATTGTCACCAGGAAAAGCGACGACCCGGATAACGATTGATCGGAGTGTGAGAACCGGACTTAAAAAAAGAATCAATCACGGAATGGGCAAAGCCATTCATGATTGGGACATGATCCGTGAGAATGATCGTATTCTGGTGGGTCTGTCCGGCGGCCTGGACAGCCAGGCTCTGATAAATCGCCTCTATGCATTCAAGAAAAAAGCCCCGGTTAAATACGATCTGTTTCCGGTTCATATCGACGCCGGATTTGACGGATCGTTTTCAGATGCTCTGGTTGCATATGTAAAGAGCCGTTACGGATCATTGCATGTCGAGCATACGGATTACGGGCAGCTTGCTCATTCTGAGCGCAATACGGAAAATCCGTGTTTTTTGTGTTCCCGCCTGAGACGGAAAAAGCTTTTCGAACTTGCCAAAGAAAACAATTGTAAAAAAATTGCTCTGGGACATAACAAGGACGATATTATCGAAACCTTGTTTATCAATATCTTTTACGCCGGAAAAATCGGAACCATGAAGCCCCGCCAATCTTTTTTCAAAGGGGCTCTTGATATAATCAGACCGTTGTCATATGTTGACAAAAATGATATTTCGGCGTTTTGCAGGCAGTTCCATCTGCCGGAGTTCAAAAATACCTGCCCCAGTGCAGGCCGGACAAAACGCAAAGAGATTAAAGAGATGTTAGAGGCCATGTATCAGCATAATAAACATATAAAAGGCAATGTTTTCAGGGCAATGAAAAATGTTGTGCCTGACTATCTGTTGGACCAGCCATGATAGATATACAAAATCAACCGGATTATCGGAATATTCCCATTGATAAAGTCGGCATCAAAGGGCTGAAATACCCGGTGACCGTTTTGGATAAAACAGCCGGGCTCCAATCCACGGTTGCCGAAATCAATATGTATGTGGATCTTCCCCATCAGTGCAAAGGCACACATATGAGCCGGTTTATTAAAATTCTTCACCTGTTTCGAACCCAGGTCTCTTTAGAGTCGATAAACAATATTCTGGATGATATGAAAAAGACGCTGAATGCGGAATCCGCTCATATTGAAATTACCTTTCCGTACTTTATTGAAAAAGAATCGCCGGAAACCGGGTCAAAGGGGCTGATGGATTACACCTGTTCCATCACCGGCTCATCGGGGAAAAACAATCATACCGATATTGTTCTCAAAGTGGCGGTTCCGGTTACATCGGTCTGCCCGTGTTCAAAAGAGATCAGTAAATACGGCGCCCACAACCAGAGGGGAGAGGTTCTTGTCTCCAGCCGGTTCAAAAAATTGATATGGATTGAGGATATTGTCGGACTGGTGGAAAACCAGGCCTCCTGTGATATTTTCTCGGTTTTAAAAAGAGAGGATGAAAAATTTGTCACTGAAAAGGCATATGAAAACCCTAAGTTTGTAGAGGATATTGCCCGGGATGTGGCTAAAATTCTGATGGAAGATGATAACATCACCTGGTTTTCAGTGAGTGCTGAAAATTTTGAATCTATTCATAATCACAGTGCCTATGCCTATATAGAAAGCCCGGATGCTTAACAATTCCGTTGCATGAAACGACTGACAGAATATTTATCATCCGTCAGATCCCATGATTTGACGGGGAGTTGTGTCCTTCTTACCTTTTTTCTTTTTCCCACGGGAACCGCCCCGCCGGTTATCTCATTCTCCCTTGCAATGGTTATCTGGTTCTTTTCCGGAAAATTTTTGGCCCTAAAATCGATTGCCGGACAGCCCTGGTTCTGGCCGGTCCTTCCCCTTGTAATTCTTCCCTGGGCCGGGCTTTTGTACTCGCAGAACATGGAACTGGGATTGGACTATGCTGAAAAATCCAAATACTGGCTGGCTGTTCTGCTGACCGCCGGCATGGCCTTCACCGACAGGCGGATGGAGATCCTTATCGCTGGGTTGTGGGCGGGATTAAGCATCGGAGCCGTGCTGGCAGCCATACAATTTTTTGGCATTATGCCGCCCGTCAAAGACGGTCATTTGGGATTCGGGATCGTTCATACCCTGATCTCCATGTATCTGATCATCGGCCTGTTAATGGTTTCCTTTTATTTCAGATCAACCGAATCCCGGACGAAACGCCTGGCCCTGTTACTGCTGTTCGGTCTATTCTTATTCCATCTGGCTGTTCTCCGGGGACGAAGCGGATATCTGATCTTCGGGCTGGTCTCTCCGCTCATTGCCAATAACCTGATGCACCGGTTTTCATTCAAAGCCAAATCAGTGGTCTGCTTTTCCCTTCTGGGTATCCTCCTGCTTTCACCTGTTGTGAGAACCGTTGTACAGGATAGTTATGTAAAACTGAATCAGCAAAAAACAGAGATACTCAGGGGCGAGCGGTCTGAGGATTTTATACGGTTTTATATCACGGCCGAAACCCTTAAACTGATCAAACAGCATCCGATACTGGGAATCGGGACCGGCAGCCTGACAGAACCGACAAAGGCAAAGGGCCACCTGGTAACCCACCCCCACAACAATATACTATATATGTGGGTGAGCTTTGGGATTGCCGGACTGGCTGCCTGTCTCTGGCTGTTCTGGACGATGTTGAAACTGTCCTGGAAATCAAGAGAGAGTGCGGTCGGTTTTTTTCTTCTCTCGTCCTGCATTGTCCTGTTTATGGGGGGAATATTCGACACATCGATTCTAAATACTGGGACCTTGCTCTTTTTAGCATTGACTTACGGACTGCTGCACCATCTGCCGAAAAAAGATATAACGACCGGATAAAAACAGAGACCGGATAAAAATGTCAGACAGGATCGCTTTTATTCTGATCAACCATCGTCACGGGGTCGAACCGGTTGGTGAAGAATGGGTGTCAACCATTTTCCGCAGTTTTTCATATACCCGGTGGTAGGCATTATGATCGTTTTGGGTCATAATGACATAGGGGTATAACCGGTGGTCCTTTCCTGAAAAATACCCGGCACGGGTCCGAATACCGGTAAGGGTTCCGGTCTTGTAATGATCGGTTCCCTGTTTGTTGAGCAATTCATAATAGGGTTTAAACACAAAAAGGACGGCAAGCATCTGCTCCGGGGTGATCCGGTTCTCTCTGGAAAGTCCGGAACCCTCGGTGAGTATGGGACCGGTCAAGTTCAGCTTTTGTTCGGCAAACCGTTTGACAGACGCCACACCTTTTTCAAGTGTGGCCGGTGCCCGGTGTTCTTTTGCTCCCATCGCCAGAACCAATTGGTTGGCCATAAAGTTATTGGAATATTTTAATAATTTTCGGACCACTGCCGTGAGTCTGAAAGGAGAATGGAAGGTATGGCTGACCCCATCGGTTCTCTCCGGAAAGGAGCCCATATCGACGCGGCCGGAAAGACCAATCCCCTTTGATTTTAAGAAATGCCCGATCAATAATCCGGGATATCTCCTGCTTTTTTCCGGTGATAAAACAATACGCCCCTCTGTCAGGCCGGTCTGTCTGATTTCTGGTAGAAAAACAGGGAGCAGCGGCGTCTGGGGTTCAGCACTGATAAAGGTGTGGCCGGCGGATCGGGTGAACATAATGGTATTAAAATTGGCAGACAAGGCGCCCACGGTTGCATCATATGGATTGAGACTGGCCCCTTTGCCGGGAATGGTTATCTCTTTTGAAAAATAGCTGTCATCAATAATGATCCGGTTGATTTTCTTTATTTGATAGGTCTGCAGGATCTGCCGGCAGAACTGTTCGATCACCTCGGAAATGAACAACGGGTCTCCAAACCCTTTGACATAAAGATTTTTTGTCGTCTCATCAAAGTAAAAGAGGGTGGGGAAACGATAGGAGACCCCTAAAACATCAAATGCCGTAAGACCGGTTAGAATTTTTAATATGGATGCGGGTATAAAGGGTCTGCCGGCATTTTTTTTGTATATCACCTGCCCGGATCCATCCGCCAGTATGGCGCCCAATGTTGCGGAACCGGTCCGGGCCTGGGCAACTGCGGGTCTGAAAGAGAGGGCATACCCGCAGATTACCCAGGTGCAAACAAAGAGAATCAGGCCTTTATGCTTAACCTGCCGTGTCTTCATAAAAGGCCTTGTATCCAAGATAGGTCATGTAGACATCGGCTTTGCTCGATACTTCAAACGGAGAGTGCATGGAGAGTATGGCCGGCCCGCAGTCCAGGACGTTCATACCGAATTCTGCCAGGAACTTTGCCACTGTGCCGCCGCCGCCCTCGTCGATCTTTCCCAGTTCACCGGTCTGCCAGACAATTTTATTTTTATTGAAAATATGTCTGATTTTTCCCACAAACTCGGCACTGGCATCGTTTGAACCGGATTTGCCCCGTACCCCGGTAAATTTCGTGATGCAGATCCCATACCCCAGTCGGGCCGCATTCATGGGTTCATGAACCTCTTTATAATCCGGGTCCATGGCGGCATTCACATCTGCGGACAGGCAGCGGGAATTGATCAGGGCTTTTCTCAGAAAGCGGTTGTCCGCGGATTGTCCGCTGACCAGAAGCAGATCCGACATAAAATCTTCGAGAAAATTCGATTTTGCCCCGCAGCTTCCCTCACTGCCGATCTCTTCCTTATCAAAGAAGAGGGCAAGGGCTGTTTTTCGGGGGGATTCGGCATCAAGCAGTGCCTGAAGGCTTGTATAGGCACAGATCCGGTCATCCTGGCCGTAAGCCCCGATCATGGATCTGTCCAGTCCCACGTCCCTGGCTTTTTCCGCGGGAACCGCTTCAATTTCGGCACTGACAAAATCTTCCTCGGTCAGGCCGTATCTCTCGTGGATCAGGTGTAAGAGATGCAGCTTAAACCGATCCTTTTCCGTTTTGTCTCCCAGGGGCATGCTGCCGGCGACCAGGTTCAATTTTTCTCCCACAAAGAGATCGGGTATTTTTTTGTCACTCTCTGTTTTTCCGGCCAGGTGCGGCAGCAGATCCGTAATGGTAAAGACGGGATCATCCGGATCTTCCCCAATGGTGATATCTATTTTTTTGTTGCTGCCTGTGATCACCGTGCCGTGAAGTGCCAGCGGAATGGCCAGCCAGTGATATTTTCTGATGCCGCCATAGTAATGGGTTTTAATCAACCCCATGTCTAAATCCTCATAAAAGGGGTTTTGTTTCAAATCAAGCCGGGGGGAATCAATATGGGATGCGATGATATGGGTGCCGCCGGCCGGATCTTCTTTTCCCAGAACCGCCAGGCCAACACATCTGTTATGAAAGACCTTGTAAATTTTTTGGCCTGGCTTGGCCGTTGTTTTGCCTGAAAATGAATCGATATCAACAAAGCCTTTTTTTCCGGCTGCGGCAATGATCTGTTCAGCGGCTTCTCTTTCTGTTTTCGATCGATCTAAAAAATTTTTGTATGCATTGTTGAACGTGACCATCTCTTTTGTCTGTTTTTGACTGAGGGTGTCAAAAACCAGACGTTCTTTTTTAAGGATGGCCTCTTTTAATTTTTTGAGTTGATTTTTATTCATTAAACCCCCCTCTCATATCTTTATCACCGGAATAATTCAAAAAAGCTGTTGATTCCCTGCTTAATTTTATGCTTGAATTTCAAGGTGCGCCATCGGTCCGGAAAGGAGATCGGGCTGAATTCAACCCGGGCTTCATAGGCATAGATTTCGCGGTCCGGCTGATAGGTTGTTTTGATAATCCGAACCGGACCGGTCAAGACGCCTTCATAGCTGGTCACCGTGTCATAGTCCCTGGTTTTGACGGATTTTAAACCCTCTGATATTAAAATCGTTTTTAAAGCATCTTCTTTGATTCGTTTTTCCACAGCCGCTTCTGCTTCGGCAGGCCCGGCAGATATTGCTCCGGATGCTGTTTTCAGCGAATAATTTTCCGCCCGGAATTCATTCTCAGCCGGAATCATGGAGAGATGGGTGCTCACGATTTTATTCCGGGAGGATTTAATATCATACCGGATATGGTATTGTTCGATTCCTTCGGTTGCCAGCGAGGCACTGGAAAGAGAAAAAAGAAAAAAAAACAGACATTTTCCAAAAATGATCGTTCTTTTTATAGTTTCCGGCATATTTTTTGTATCTTTTTAAGATTAGTCTTAGAATTAGCTTAAACCGGTTGGGTTCAAAGAGGTATCCGTGTACCGGTTTTTGTTTAAAATCCGTATTAAGCGCATGATCAGATAATGTGATCGGCCAAATGATAACAAACAAATAAAAAAGAGGAAACAAAAATGGAAAAAAAGGGTGTGATGGGTGTATTGTTCATGGTTGTGTTTGTTTTAACCGGATGCGGCACGGGTTTAACGCCCGTCACAACGAGCGATACCGGCGGAACCGGAAGTGTGGTCGGGCAGGTTAATGAACAAAAGGTGGTTACGTTTGATGTCACCGGCAAAGGACTGGAACCGGAGACCGCACTTACAAAAGGAGAAGCCGTTATCATGGCCGAACGGGCAGCCATTGTCGACGGATACAGACAACTGGTTGAAAAGATCCACGGCGTCTATGTGGATGCCTACATGAAAGCCGGGTACGGAACGGTCAATCATGAACTGATTAAGACAAATACACAGTCCTGGCTCAGAGGGGTTGAGATTGTGGAGATCCGTCAGGCCAACCACGGTATAACCGAAGTGCAAATGCAGCTGCGGGTTAATTTCACCAAAAAGGGAATGATCTGGTGGCCCAGCGGGATCGGTTCAAATGTATCCCCGTCCTGATTTTATAAACCACAGAAAAGGAAAAGACCTGTGAAACTCTTTTTTTACCCGTCTGTTAGCCATCGTCTATCTGTTTTCCTTTTAGTGCCGGTGGTATTGCTAAGCCTTGGCACCTTTGATGTGTCTGCACGGAAGAGCCCGATGGTGAGTGTGAAACCCATTGGGTCAGGGACCGGTGATGAACGGACAAAAGAGCTTGAGGCAAAAATCGGTTTCATTCAGGCTGAAATCGATAAAATCGACACGGATCTGACATGGCTGTCCGACCGGATTAAAAGGATGGAGGCATTTAACCGGTTTATTCCCCAAAAAATGCATGACAGTGTGGCATATAAAGAATCAAAGATTCAAATACTGACCAAGCTCATGAATCGATACAAGGGGATGCTGAAACCGAAAGATGCGGGTGTCCGAACGGCAAAAGCCCAAAAAACGATATTGCCCGGAACCGCGGAATGCGGTGTGGACCGGCTTGAAAAAAGAATCAGGCAGACCGGCCTGGCAGACTGGATGGAGGTGGTTAAGAACCGGGAACGTCTGTCCATTGAGAATACACTGCCCATCCTGTTTGCATCGGGTAGCTCGGCCATCGCACCGGAGTATCAATCCTTTTTAAAAGAACTGGCAGCGGTTCTCAAAGGGTGCCATGTCCGGATTTTTGTTGACGGATATGCAGACACCGATCCCATCCGAACTAAAAAGTATCCGTCAAATTTTGAACTGGGCGCCATCCGGGCCGCCAATGTGGCTCACGCATTGATTCACAACGGGTTAAACCCCGGCAGTTTTAAGATCGGCAGTACCGGCCAGTACCGGTTTGCCGACCACAAGGCTTCGGAGTGGAAGGCCTTGGAACGCCATGTGAATATCCGGATCGAATTACATTGAAATACAAGTTGAGTTCATGCCTTTTGGCTGTTCAACGTAAACCCCCTGACAGCTCCGGACAGGCACGCCCCTGGCTATTTTCTATTTATCATACTGTTAAATGCTCTATACCCGGGAAGCGATATGCAGGACAGGGATAATAGACCATTTCGGATGGTAGACTGCAAGTGCTTCGGACCTTTCTGGTCACGGGGCTCTAATTTTTTCTGACAGGTTGTTTTTTTAAAACGGTTTGAATTCGTGCCTTTTATCTTTTTTCTGAGATATAGACACTCATCTGAAATGCATTTGATTATAGGCGCACATTTGATTGAAAATAAAATCGTCATATCCGTTCACAGGATGAGTGAGTAATTCGAATCAGATCCATGAAAGATCTGGTTTTTGGTCATGAATCCAAGTAAGTTCGTTAATAATTGGAAAAGATTCCAATCGCCGGATAACGCAGGTTTGTTTGAAAGAGAGATGCTTTCGATTCTTTTTAATTCTGTTTTTAGCTTAAGGTTCATGAAGTTTTAGCGGACCGGCCGTTCTTTCTTAAAGATCCATGCTGATTGCCAACCAGTTGAGCTTTGTATTAAACTAAACCCTGCTTCTTCTATAAAATTTTTCAGGTACTCAATATTATAAGTCACGACAAGGGATGGATTCTTTTGAGAAAAGATATACGACACATCATCAAACTTATAATATTGATTTTTCATTCCCATTTCTTTTTCTGATATATGCTCAAACTCTTGGATATCATTGTATGTAAAAAAACTTGATGATACCGTTCCACCATTTTTACAAAGCTTATGAATTGCCCTTAAATAGTATTCAAGATGCTCTCTCGACAAGTGAGTGAAAAAAGAAGCTGTGTAAATAAAATCAAAATAATTTTCCTCATATGGAAAAACCATACGGGATAGGTTCTTGATATTGCCTTTGGGATTATAAAGATGGTTGTATACATCTGTGTGCTTAAAATGAAAATGTGGATATGTTTTTGTTATATTCTCAATGGCCCATTCAATACATTCTTTGTGAACATCAAATCCATGGTATTCTCCACCTAGGCTTGGATCAAGTTCAGATATGAGATGCTTAGAAATTCGGCCGCATCCACATCCGGGTTCAAGGATTTTATAATGTTTTTTTACTAACTCTCTTTGTTTGAAATAATCAGCAAAAGCTATACCGACTTCGATGAAAGACTCCGGAGTATGGCTTCCAACTAACTTTTGTAAATCAGATGGAGGTAGTGGTACATCTGAAAACCGTTTCATAATATTTGAACCTTTCTTTTTTCCAAGATTTATATAGCAGATTTAACAAACTGCACTTTTTAAAGCGTTGAAATAGCAATTTTAATAATAACTTTAGAGAAAAATAATTAATGTAGATTTGAAATCGAAGTTTTAGCCCGTTAGCATTACTTACATTAAGTGAAGTGTGACACCCAAAATACCACTACTAAAATGTTTTCAAACATACCTTTGATCTAAGCTTCTAAATGCAAAAATAGTTTTAGGTATATATGAGCCAAATTAAGTCCCTTTTCTGTTGTAATTGATTTTTAAGCTGTTCTGGTCGATCTATTGTATAACTAATTTCGGTGAAAATTCAAAGAAAAATCGGGTATTGCTCTGGCAATCAATTAAGTGTCCCTGCATAAGCAATTTTGGCATGCTTGAATATAGGTGTTACACTAATGAACAAATTCAAGATGAAAGAGTGGTCTATGAAGCTCTTGAATAAACCAACATAGGATTTTATAATTCTGTACTTTGGCTTTTTACAGGAAATTCAGCTGCCCGCTACTTTATAGACTGCAAATGCTTCGGACCGTTCTGGTCACAGGGCTCTAATTTTTTCTGACAGGTTGTTTTTTTAAAACGGTTTAAATTCTTGCCGTTTTTTCTTGCCTTTTATCTTTTTTCTGAGATATAGACACTCATCTGAAATGCATTTGGCTATAGGCGGGTGCTTGATTGAAAATAAAATCGTCCGTTGTGAAAGATATATCGAGCCGTTATTGCAGTTAAATTCTCGATTGTGCTTGTTTTGAACCAGACCGAAATTCATTCTCATTGAATTGAGAACCATCAGTTCAGGAGTTCATATGCACCATTCTGCTAGTATAGATTCAATTCCCTTTGCTACGAGGCCGGTGGCGCTTGTACCGGCATACATGCCGGATTCCCGATTAAAGGACGTTGTGAAGTCCCTTCTGGAATCCAAGTGGATACAATGTGTGGTCTGTGTTAATGACGGCAGTGGTGATTCTTATTCCGGAATATTTGATGAACTGAATCAAATTGGGGTCACCGTGATTTCCCATGAAAAGAATCTCGGCAAAGGCAGGGCATTGAGAACCGGGATGAGTGAAATTTTACGCAGATATCCGGAAACACAAGGTGTGGTAACCTTTGATGCAGACGGTCAACACCTGCCAAAGGATATTGCCCGGGTGGCCGAGGCACTCATGTCGAACCGTAAAACTCTGGTTCTCGGTAGTCGAACGGCTCTTCGGGAAGCACCTTTAAGAAGCCGTTTCGGGAACTATTTAACCGGAAAAGTGTTAACGCTTTTTACCGGTATCCGGTTGATGGACACTCAAACCGGTCTGCGCGGTATTCCGGCAGAATCGATTCCCCTGCTGCTTCGGCTTGAAACATCCGGTTATGATTTTGAATTTGATATGCTAATCAGTGCCGGCGGGCAGAAAAACAGTATTAAAGAAATTCCAATTCAAACCGTCTATATCGATGACAACGAGTCTTCCCATTTTAATCCGATTCAGGACTCTGCTAAAATATATTATGTGCTGCTAAAACATTCAAAGGTATTTATCACGGCAGCATTGATTGACTATGCCATTTTCTGGGCCGTATTCATGTGGGTCGAAAAATTATTTATTTCATTGGCCGTGTGCCGGATGTCGGCTGTAATATATTATTTTTTAGTATCATACCGGCCTGCTCATGGCCCGGGGAAAAAAAGTGTTGCTTTGATTCTGAAAAGTTTTGTGCTGGTGGGGTCGTCTTTCATCTCCTATTTCGGCATAAATGCCGGAATGGAATATTTAAATGCCCCTCTCTTTGTTTCCAGAGTCGGTGCTGATGTAATAATATTGGCTTTATTATTGTCCTTATTCCGGAGAGTTCGTATGTTTCAATGCGGTCCGATTCAAAACAGCAGCCGCAGCAGCCGGAGAACTGAAGCCGTATGACAACCGTGAAATGCTTCAGCGACAATCCTCCTTTAATCAGCCTGGCACCGGAAAAAGTATTTCTTATATGCGCAATTATTTTCGGGTATTCTCTTGTTTTCATCAATCCGCCCATGCAGGCCCCGGATGAAAGAGCCCATCTTTCAAGAGCCTGGCAAGTGTCCATCGGTAATTTTTATCAGGGATCATTTGATGCCGAGATTCCAGCGGGGCTTGTAAATATGGCTGATACCTTCGTCCATTTAGTCGGTAAACCTGAAGAGAAGATATCAAAAACAGCAATTACGTCCCAAATTTTTTCGGATTCGATTTCTTCACCGGAAAATTCTCAACCTGTTTTGTTTCGCACCGTCGCTTATGCCTATCACCCCATATCCTATTTGGGATCAGGCATCGGACTTGCCTTTGGCCGTCTGATGGAATTTTCTCCGCTGATCTGTTTTTACTTTGGACGAATAATGAATCTAACCGTCTGGATTCTGGTTGTATGGATGGGATTGCGGATTTCTCCCGTGTTTAAATGGGAGATAATGTTTCTTGCAATGCTTCCCATGTCTCTGTTCCAGGCAGGAACCTTTTCAGCCGACAGTTTTAATAATGCGGTTTGTTTTTTGTTAATCTGTTCTATTCTTAACGCATTATACGATAAGACGGATCAGCCGATTTCCGTTAAAATGCTTGCACTGATAACCTGCTGCGCCTTTGCCGCGGCCTGCGGCAAACAGATTTATGCACTTTTGTTCTTTTTGATGTTGTGCGGCGGATACAGGCGGTTCGAAAAGCCGCGCCACTTCTGGTACTATATGGCTGGCACCTTGCTGATCATTCTTTTAGGGGCCAGCTGGCCCCTGTTTAATCCGAATCCGTCATCGATCGGTGCAAACGAATCCTTTGAGCAGTTAACACAGTCTTTTTTAACCCCCCTCAAGGTTCTTTTTTTTACATTGCACTATTACCATAAAGCGTATTTTGCACAATTTATCGGTGCATTCGGTTACCTGGAAACACGCGCTCCCATAATAATATATATGATGTATACGGCAGTGCTTGTCATATTATCCGCTGGAATGTGCGTTACCCGGCATAAGATTTCGTGGTCGCTTCGGATTCTGTCGGCGTCATTAATCGTTTTTTTTATCTCTGCATTGATATTTACCCTTTATATCATTTGGAGAAATGATTTGCCGTTTATCAGCGGAGGGGTTCAGGGCCGCTATTTCACCCCTTTTTCACTATTGATTCCCATTGTTTTTGCCAAATCCGTTTCCACGTCATCGTCAGGAAAAATAGAGTGGGTACGGAACCTGTTTGTCCGTTTTCAGCGTCCTTTACACCTTTGTTTGGTTTTAACGATAATTATCGGTTTGACATCCTGTTGCTACACAATATACGCCCGGTATTACAGTGATGGTAATTATCACAAACCGCAAAATGCATTTGTTCAGGGGTATGCTGATTGGCACTGCGGGGAAATCATCAGCGGAAAAGTCCCGGAGCAGGAGTTCATTGCACCTTATGCCCGCTTAAAAGAGATTCAGCTGTACCTTGCAACCTATGTCCGCATCAATAAAGGACCTTTGGAACTGGAATTAATTGATGTCGAATCCGGGGATTTGGTAGTTGCTGTAAAAGATACCATGGAATCCGTGGCAAACAATCAATGGCACAAATTCAGAACCCGGGGCCAGGTTTTAATTCCCGGAAAGAAGTATAAGATCCGCCTGCTGGCCCCTGAGGCCGGTCCGGGGAATGCCCTTACCTGGTATGGGAGTAAAACCGATATCTACCCCGGGATGAATTCAATGCTCAACAGAACCCGCCTGCCCGGTGATTTTGCATTTGCCGTTATCTTTGATACACCGAAAATTGCAAAATAATTCAATTTGATAACGATTTTAAAAGCTTATAAGGGGTTCGGCACGGTCCCATTTTATCGAATAAAAGGATGTTGGGGATATATTTAACCTCAACGTTGCATAAAAATTTTATCATAAAAGATGAAATCAGTTGGCGGTACAACAAAAGTTTTGAATTTAAAGATGCTTTCAAGACTTCATCATAAGTGGGTTCCGCCATTTCATCTTTTTTCCAAAAATTCTTACCCTCCGGGAAAAGCGTGAAGATCCCATCTTCTTCGTTCCCAAGGTTT
>JANQML010000326.1 GCA_028280105.1 Desulfobacula sp.
GTGCGAATCCGCTGGACGGATATATGACGATGTTCGGTGCCGCTTTTGGTAATCTTGAAGGCTTTTCCGAAACCACGGTTAAGTCCATTCCCCTTCTTCTGGTCGGTGTGGGTATCTGTATTGCATTTCGGGCAAACGTCATCAATATCGGCGGCGAAGGGCAGATGGTCATGGGTGCCCTTTTATCAACCGGACTGGTTCTGGCCTTTCCCGGCATCCCCGCCCTGATAATGATTCCCCTTGTCCTGTTGGCCGGGGCAATCGGCGGGGCGGTCTGGGGAGCCATTGCCGGATCATTAAAAGCCTATTTTAACGTCAGTGAGATCCTGAGCACCATCATGCTTAACATTGTTGCCGTTCAGATTATGAACTTTCTGCTGCGCGGTCCCATGATCGATCCCGGTGAAATCGAAAGAGGCACCCGAATCCCCCAGACCATGCGGCTGTCTGAAAATGCGGACCTGCCGATCCTGATCGAGGGGATGCGGATGCACCTGGGAAGCGTTATCGCCCTTTTTGTGGCAATTTCCGCCTATTTCCTGCTCTGGCGGACCGCTGTCGGATTCCGTCTGCGGTCCGTGGGGTTTAATCCGGCGGCGGCCCGGTATGCCGGTATATCTGTTCCTAAAAACGTCACGGCAGCACTGGCTTTCAGCGGTGCCATGGCTGGTATTGCCGGAGCCATTCTGGTGTTTGGCAGCGAATCCCACCGGATGGTTACCGACGGCAGCAGCACCGGATTTACGGGCAGTGCCGGATTCAACGGCATTGTCGTGGCCCTTCTGGCAGGGTTGCATCCGCTCTGGGCCATTCCGTCCTCTCTTCTTTTCGGCGGTATGCTGGTGGGAGCCAATGCCCTCCAAAGAGCAGCGCAAGTCCCGTCCGCCCTGATCATTGCACTCAACGGCCTGATTGTTGTTTTCGTGGTCAGCTCGGAATATTTCAGACAAAGGGCGCTGCAGACCGGCAGGGTGGAAGAGGATAAAGAAGAGAACGATTCTCCGGGAGACAGCCATGGATAGTTCATTTGCAATCATGATCATCGTGACCACCATTGCATCGGGTATCCGGCTGGCAACCCCTTTCCTGCTGGCATCCCTGGGTGAAGCCCTGGGCCAGCGAAGCGGCGTGCTCAACCTGGGTGTAGACGGCGTCATGCTGCTGGGTGCCTTCAGTGCCTATTACACGGTGCTTCAGACAGGCAATTTGTACATGGGTCTGTTGATCAGCGTCTGCCTCGGCCTTCTCATCGGCCTGTTTTACGCATTCATCACCCTGAAACTGCGGGCGGTACAGGGTGTCAGCGGTATCGGCATCTACCTGTTCGGCCTGGGCATGAGTGATCTGCTGTTTCAAAAACTGGTGGGAACCCCCAAACCGATTTTTCCGTTTATGCCCCTGGATATCCCCATACTTTCCCGGCTTCCGATTGTGGGGGAGATGTTTTTCCAGCACAGCATCATTGTCTATATGGCGTTTGGACTGGTTCCGATAATGAGTTTCATCCTCTATAAAACCACATACGGACTCAATGTCCGTGCCATTGGTGAGAATCCGGAAGCAGCCGACAGCCTGGGCGTCAGTACGGGACTGACCCGGGGGTCGGCCATCATCATCGGCAATGGGCTGGCCGGGCTGGCAGGGGCTGCCCTGGCAATCGAACTGGGTATTTTTCAACAGAATTTAACCAATGCCATGGGCTTTATTGCCATCGCCCTTGTCTACTTCGGCGCCTGGAGTCCCAAGGGGGTCATGATCGGCTCCCTGGTTTTCGGCATGGTCCAGGCCATTGTTCTGCAGCTTAAAACCTTTGAAATCATTCCCCGCAGTGCCTCGGATCTGGCATCCATGGCACCGGCCGTCATAACGATTCTGGCCCTCATTATCGTGGCAAAAAAATTCAGGCAGCCGTCTGCACTGACCAAACCGTATATAAGGGGCGGATGATGTTTGGTACACCCCTGACTTGCCCGCCATTGTCTTTTATTTATACACAAAGGAGAACCTTGCAATGAAAAAATTCAACCTAATGCTTACCGCTGCTTTTCTGGCGTTAATTCTTTTTACCCCGTCACTGCTCCTGGCATACGGGAAGCCCCTCCGGGTGGCCATCGTTGCCCCCAGTGCCAGCAATGACATGGCATTTACCCAGAGCATTGTCGATGGAATCAACGCCATTAAAAAAGACAGGGAAATCGATCTTGCCATTACCGACGGTACCTTTATCGTTGAAGATGCCGGTGCCGCCATCCGGGATTATGCAAAAAAAGGCTATGACCTTGTGATTGCCCACGGTTCACAATACGGGGGACCGCTACAGGAGATTGCCGCTGATTTTCCGGACACGGCCTTTGCCTGGGGAACCGCCCAGGAAACATTCGGTCTTCCCAATGTTTCATCCTATGATGCCGCTTCTGATGAAGGCGGATATGTCATGGGGGTTATGGCGGCGGCCATGAGTAAAAAAGGCGGCGTAGGTGTTGTGGGTCCCATTGAAGTAGGGGATGCCAAACTCTATGTTGACGGATTTGTTGCCGGAGCCAAAGCCCAGAGGGAAAACATCCGGGCCAGGGTAAACTACATCGGTTCTTTCAGTGACGTGGCCCTTGCCGCTGAAGCGGCCCGTGCCCATATTGCCGCCGGTTCCGATGTCCTCACCGGTACCGCACAGATGGTCGTAGGTGCCATTGGTGCGGCACGGGCAAAAAGAGTGGCCTGGTTTGCCACCCAGGCCAACCAGACCGACCTGGCCCCTGAAATTGTTGTTGCTTCCCAGGTCTATAAGTGGGAAGTGATTTTAAGCAAAATTATCGATGATCTGGACAACGGCATAAAAGGTGGAAAAATATATGAAATCAACCTGGCCAACAAGGGCCTTGTCATTGAGTTCAACGAGGGATACAAACTGCCTGACCATGTAAAACAAGCCGGCTTAAAGGCCCTTGAAGGGATCGAAAACGGATCCATCAAACTGGATTAAAGTCCATGCCTTCAGAGCCCAAAACACCGCCTATGCTGCAGATGAAAGGGATTACCAAACGGTTTCCCGGTGTTCTTGCCAATGACAGGGTTGACTTCCATGTCCATGCCGGTGAAGTTCACACCCTTTTGGGTGAAAACGGCGCCGGCAAAAGCACCTTGATGAAAATCCTCTACGGTCTCTACCGGCAGGATGAAGGCGAAATTCTGCTGCATGGCAAACCGGTTGAACTGATCTCCCCGGCCCATGCTATATCCCACGGGATCGGCATGATACATCAGCATTTCATGCTGGTCCCCACCCTGACGGTGGCGGAAAATGTGGCCCTGGGCCTGAAATCCAAACGGGGTTTTTTAACCGATCTGAAAACGGTTTCCGAAAAAATTATGGAGCTTTCGGAAACCTTTGGCCTGCACGTTCATCCCTATGATTATATCTGGCAGCTCTCCGTGGGTGAACGTCAGCGGGTCGAGATTATAAAAGCACTCTACCGGGATGCCACCATCCTCATACTGGACGAACCCACGGCTGTCCTGACTCCCAGCGAAGTGGAAGATGTCTTTGCCATTTTCCGCCGCCTGGCCGATGACGGCCGGGGGCTGGTTTTTATTTCCCACAAACTCCAGGAGGTCCTTGATCTCAGCGATCAGATAACCGTACTGCGCCACGGCCGGGTTACCGGCGATACAACGCCTGCCGAATCCGACCGGCACGACCTGGCCCAGATGATGGTGGGCCGGGAGGTGAAACTGGCACCGGATAAGGCGCCGGTTCAGACCGGCAGTTCCCTTTTGGTCATTAAGGATCTTTTTGTCCGCGGGGACAGGGGAACCCATGCGGTCAAAGGGGTGGACCTTGAAGTCAAAGCCGGGGAAATCCTCGGTATTGCGGGTATTTCCGGAAACGGCCAACCAGAGCTGGCAGAGGCCATTGCCGGTTTGCGGACACCGGACGCGGGCAGTATCCAAATCAACGGCCGGGAGACCACAAGCTTCACCCCGGACCAAATCCGCCAGGCCGGGCTGTCCTACGTACCTGAGGAGCGAATGAAGGATGGCGTGGTCGGACAGTTTGACGTCAAAGAGAATATGATTCTGCTCAACCACGGCGAACCACCCTATTGTAAAAACGGATTTTTAAACTTTAAGCATATCCGCAAACACAGCGAAGAACTGGTAAAAGAGTACACCGTTAAAACACCCAGCATCGATACAACCACCAAAAATCTGTCCGGCGGTAATATCCAGAAACTGATTATGGCCCGGGAATTATCCGCCGAACCCAAGGTGTTGCTTGCCTCGCAACCCACCCGGGGAGTGGACATCGGTGCCGCGGAATATATCCATGAACAGATTGCCGGCCAGCGGGAAAGAGGTACGGCATCGGTGGTGATTTCGGAAGATCTGGACGAAGTGATGGCACTTTCCGATCGAATCGCCGTCATGTTTGAAGGCAAAATCATGGGTATTGTCAAGCAAGAAAATGCCACCCGGAGCTCCATCGGCCTCATGATGACCGGTGAAAAAGCCCCGGATTCATGATTATCCATCTAAAATTTCTGATTTTTTGTAACCGCTTGGCAATGAGATAGTGAATATGGATGCTCCGGAATTTAAGGGTACCGGTTTAATGTTATCTATGGCATCATCAGCATCCGTTCGCTGCGCCAGATCCTGACAATTCGAATCCTGTTCAGATTCCGGAGATAAACGATTCTGAACGGAGGACGGATCAATTCCCGTAAATATTTTAAATCAAATTCAGGAACGATTCTTCCCATATCAGGTTGCATGGAAAGAAGGTCAATGTTTTTAAGGATTTCTCCGACAAGTTTCTCCCCGACGTGAGGTATTTTTTGTTCCTTGTAAAATTCAAGAATGTCCTCAAGATCGGAAACAGCGGAATTGGCAAATGAAATATTTAAAGGGCCGGGCATATCGTTATTTCAAATTCAAATGCTTTTTCACTTCCTCAAGGTTTATCTCTCTTCCTTCTTCCAAATCGACTATTCCCTTGAGCACAGCTCTCATAAATTCCCGTTCATCAGATTTCGCTTCAAAGTCACTGAGAGATTGGACAACTGCAACACCCCGGCCCCGGTTGGTCAGAACAACCGGTCGATGGGCCTCCTGAACCTGACGGATAATTTTTCCGGGATTAACTTTGAGATCGGTTATGGGAACAATGTCTTCTGAAAATCTTGTTTTCATCACGTACCTCCAATAAAAAAACCTTATAACAGGTTGAATAATAACACCTTTTAAACAACCTCTCAACCGATCTGTTGAATTAAAATCAAATGCAGTTCCGAACGATGCACCGTAATCAGATCGACCGGATTGCGGCCGGATATCCGTGAATGAGAATTTTCCTGTCCTTTTCAAAGTTTTTTTCAGACCCCATGACTCGTCTTCAGGTGATCATGAATCTGCTTCATGTCCGCATATGAAAACAATGCGTTGTACAACGCCCTGCCGCACCTGCTAAATTCCATCCAAAGCGTAACATCTAAAACAAGGAGAGAGGTATGGGACTTGCGTATAATAATGAGACCTGTTCCGGATGCAAAGCCTGCGAACTGGTCTGTTCCTTACAGAATCTAAAAGTGGTCAACCCGTCACAGGCCCTGTTGACGGTGTATGGGAAATTTCCCGTACCGGGCAAGTATTATGCTAATATCTGTGACCAGTGCGGTGACTGCGCCGTTGCCTGCCCCGAGGATGCGATTGTCCTTAAAGGCATCACCTACCGCATTGACCGCAAAAAATGTACGGCATGCATGGACTGTGTGGACGCCTGTCCCAAACATGTGGTTAAGATCTCAGATGACGGTCTACCCTACAAATGTATCAACTGCCGGCAGTGTGCCGACGTCTGCCCCAGAGACGCATTAACATTTAATTAAAAGGAGACCGCCATGTTATACGGATATGCCGGACAGACACTCAGAATCGATTTAAGTTCCCAGACCATAGAAAAAGAACCCTTGAAAAAAGAATGGGTGGAGAATTATATCGGTGGCCGGGGATTTACCGCCAAGATTTTATACGATGAGAATCCGCCCCGGGTGGATCCCTTTGATCCGGAAAACAGGTTCATCATTGCCATGGGACCGCTGAGCGGACTGTTTCTTCCCGCCAGCGGCAAGACCCATTTCTGCACCAAATCCCCGGCCACCGGCGGATATGGCGACAGCAACATGGGCGGCCATTTCGGGGTGAACATGAAATATGCCGGGTACGATGTAACCATCATCAAAGGAAGGGCCCAGCATCCGTCCTATATACTGATCGACAACGACAGGATTGAAATCCGCCCGGCAGACCAGTATTGGGGCAAGGGCTCCACCCGGGTGGAAGAGGCCATGAAAAAAGAGTTGGGAGAGGATTTCCAGGTTTTGACCATTGGCGAGGCCGGGGAAAACCGGGTGAACTTTGCCTGTATCTCCCATGATTTCGGCAGACAGGCCGGACGGATCGGGATCGGTGCGGTTCTGGGCTCTAAAAATATCAAAGCCATTGCCGTCAGGGGGACCAAAAGCATTCCGGTCGTTGATCCCAAAGGGCTGTTGAAAAAGGGCAAGGAGACCTATGCCGCCTGTCGGAAAAAACCCGGATTTACCGGATGGACTCCGGAAGGGACCGCAGGGATCACCAACTGGTGTAATGATGTGGGGGCGCTTCCCACCCGGAATTTTAAAACCTCCCATTGCGACTATGCCGATGATATCAACGGAAAAGCCATCTTAAAGGAATTGAAGATAACGGATAAGGGATGTTTTTCCTGCCCCATTCCCTGCGGTAAGTACGGGCTGGCTAAAACCAGGCTGGGCAAGGCATATGTGGAAGGCCCGGAATACGAAACCCTTTCGCTTTTAGGCTCCAACTGCGAACTGTCCGACATCCACGGGATTGCCTATGCCAACTATATCTGCGATGAACTGGGACTGGATACCTGCTCCGCCGGCGTGGTGGTGGGGTTTGCCCTGGAGTGCTATGAAAAGGGGTATATTTCAAAGGAGGAGATGGGAATGGATGCAAAATGGGGGGATCTTGAATCCATTGTCCACATCCTTAAAATCATTGCCGGCCGAAAAGGAATCGGTGATGTACTCGCCCTGGGGGTCCGCGATGCAGCCAAACAGATCGGCCATGACAGCGATGAATTCGCCATTCACGTCAAAGGACTGGAATGGACCGGGTATGAATCCAGAAATGCGCCGGGTATGATGCTGGGGTATATGACGGCGGATGTGGGTGCCCATCACGGCCGCTGCTGGGTGCTGGGTTCGGATGTCGCCAATGCCGTCGGCGGCAATAAGGATGCCAATGTCCATGATCTGATCTCCCAGGGGGCTGATTTCACCACCATCCCCAAGGCTGATCATAAACAGGTGGTCCCCCTGGTACTCAAGTCCCAGCATCTCCGCCCTGCCTTTGATATCCTGGGAACCTGCCGGCTCCAGTATATGGAGATCGGACTGGAAACCGAATATTATGAGGACCTCTACTATTATGCAACCGGCAAGCGGATGGATTTCAACACCGACCTGCTCAAATTGTCGGAAAAAATATGGCATCTGAACCGGATGTTCAACAAACGGGAAATTCCGGATTTCGGCCGGAAATACGACTATCCGCCGGCACGGTTTACCCGTGAGGCCATTCCCAGCGGCCCCAACAAAGGCCATCGGGTAAAAATGGAGGTGATCGAAGAGATGCTGGATACCTATTATGCCGCAAGAGGATGGGATGATAACGGGATCCCGACTCAAGAAACCCTGGAGCGGCACAACCTGACGGCTTGATGATAACCTGCCGTTCTACGGGGATCATCATTGATTTCCGGAAAGCGGCACCCCGGCACACCCAAAAAAGGACAGCATGATTACCATCACCCTGAAATTGTCAGAAAGCCTGCTATCCATATTCCGGGATGCAGGTACCCCCAAAAAGGAGACGGTCCGATTCAAGGTCAACACCGGAACCACAGTCCTTGAAATTCTTGAGGGTCAGGGAATCAACCCTCTGCTGGTGCCCATGGCGGCCGTGGAGACGGCATCCGGCAGCAAGCGGA
>JANQML010000337.1 GCA_028280105.1 Desulfobacula sp.
CTCCGGGTGGCCTTTGGCCGGCCGGAGCAGCCCGGCAAAGGCCCGGCTCATCCACTGGATGCGGATCCCCCGGGTGAGAAAACCGGGCAGCCGCTCTTCCCATTTGGCACGGCGGCCGAACCGGCCGGTAAATGTGGCAATCAGTGTCATGGCAACAAAAAAAGAGGAGATCAGGGCAATGATGACACTGCCGCCGATAGACCCCACAAAGTCGCCGGCATTGCCGGGCAGCAGCAGAATGGGCGCAAATGCCAGTACGGTGGTCAGGGTCGAGGAAAGCAACGGTACAAAAAGGTGATTCAGGGCCAGGGCCACGGCCTGGCGGCCGGTTTTACCCCTGCGCATGTGCTTGTTCACCTCATCGGTCACCACAATGGCATTGTCGATGAGCAGCCCCAAAGCAATAATCATGCCGAAAATGGACATCTGGTGGAGTTTGCCGCCGGTCATGGCCACGATAAACAGCGTCATGGCGGCCGTAAGGGGCAGTGCAGAGCCCACGATCCAGCTGGACCGCCACCCCATGGAGATAAAGATCACGATAAAAATCACCACCCCGCCCAGAAAGAGATTGCCGGCCAGTTCCCCCAGGCGCGATGAGGTATAGGCATTCTGATCAAAGACCGTGGTTACGGCCACGGTGTCATCAATGGCATGTTTAAATTCGGACACGGCGTTCTTGGATGCGCCAGACCACAGGTCCACCCGCCGGTTCTCCAGGATTTTGGATGCCACCAGAATGGTGCGTTTCCGGCCGGAACGGGAAATTTCAGCCGGGGGATCTGCCGCAGACCGGGAGATCCGTGCAATGTCTGCCAGGCGGACAATACCGCCGCTTTCATCTGTGATCAACGGCACCTGCCCCACCCGGCCGATGGTGTCCAGTTCCCCCTGGACCTCCACCAAAAAATCCTGTCGGCGGCCGTTAAGGGCCCCGGCCGGCACCTTGACATCTGCATCAGACAGGGCCTGGGCCACTGCACCAATGGTGAGGCCGAGATCGCTGAGCTTTTCGGAATCCACTGCCACCAGCACCTGCTCCACCGGTGCCCCGTAAATTCTGACAATGTCGGTGCCGGGCACGTTGCGCAGCCGGTCGGCCAGGTTTTCAGCGTGCCGGTTGAGCATGGACAGAGGAACGGGCCCGCCCGCCTCCCAGGTCAGCCCGATGATGAGGGTAAAGGCCGAGGCCCCCCGCTTGTCATCAAAGACCGGTTCCAAGGCATCGGCCGGGAATGCCTGGACCGCATCGTCCAGCTTGTCCCGGATCCTTGAAAAAATCTCCTTGTTGGTCTGCCGGTTGACCTCATCGGCCAGGCCGACGGATACCACAGAAATACCTGCCCTGGAAGTGGAATCCACCTCCTTGATTTCAGGCACCTCTTTGAGGGCGTTTTCAATTTTTTCCGTGACCTGGGCTTCCACCCGCCCGGCCGAAGCCCCAGGCACCGACGTCAGGATCAAAACGTTCCGGTTGGTGATAACGGGATCTTCCAACCGCGGCATGGAGTTCAAGGCGGATAATCCACCCACCAAGAGGATAACAATGGTCAACACCAGAAGATGGGGATTGTCCGTCATGTAAGTGGCCAAAGAGGGGGATGATCTGTCGTTCATGGCTAAAGCACCTCTTTTTTATCCGCGCCAGGATCTTGTTTTCCAGATTGCTTTGCGGACAAGGCCGTATCCGCCAGGCGGACCCGCTGATCTTGTACCACCCGGTGAATGCCGTCTGTCACCACCTGGTCACCGGACTGGAAATGGCCGGATACAAAGACCTGATCCTGCTCCATGGATATGATTTCCAAATCCCTGCGCTTCAGCTGATGGGTGGCACCGCCATTATCCTGCAGGCCGGGCAGTGGCTGGGCCACCATGCAGGACCAGAGCCCCCTGGCATTTTCGGTGAGCGCAGTCACAGGCATCCAGACCCCTTGCCTGGCAATTTTCTGATCCAGTTTCACCTCGACCAGGTCAGCCTCCCTTAAGGTCAGGTGATCGGATATTGGCACGGCAATCACCTGGACCACCCGGGTGGTTCTTTCCCTACCCGGCAGGATGCGGTCGATACGCAGCGCAATATCCTGGCCCTGCACCCGTGCCCTGATCCGGGTGCCCGGGGTCAGGTCTGCGGACAGATCCCGGTCAAATCCGATGCGGATTTCGGTTTTGGATGTCTCTGTGATCTCCAGAACCGGCTGGCCCGGCGACAACACCGTGCCCTCGTCGCTCATGCGGGTGGCCAGGGTGCCGCTGTACGGGGCATACAGTCTGGACTTTTTCAGGTCCACGGCAATCCGGTTCACCTGGGCCTGAACTCTTACTACCCGTGCGCGCTGGGTCTCCATATTGGCGGCAGCCTCGTCCAGTTGCTGGGCAGACACGGCTTTCAATCGTTGGGCCTGGCGGGTCCGCTTGAGCGTGGCCTCCGCCAGTGTCAGGGCGGCCCGGGCCTCGATGAGCTGGGCTTCGGCCTCTCTTTTGGCCGCATTGAGGCGGTCCGTATCCAGACGGGCCAGCAATTGATTTTTTTTGATGGCCTCCCCTTCCTGAACGTAGATGCCGTCAAGCATGCCCCCCAGCTCAAAGCCAAGGCGGCTGGACCGGCGGGATTCAACCTTTCCCAAAAAAGAGCGGGTCCGAATGTAGGCGTCCTGCTTTTCGATGGGCATTGCTGCCACATAGAGAATGCGGATGGGCGCTGCGTCACCTTCGGGCTGCCCGGCCCGGTGTCCGAAAATCCGGGTGGCAGTCACCCCTGAAACGGCCAGGATAGCGGCCACCATCAACCATATCATCCCTTCTTTAACAAGGGACTTCTTTTCTGAACGATCTTGTACTTGTTTTGCCATGGGTCTTTCCTGTTTCTTGTGCTTTTACTCTTCAGACGCCGTGCCGGCCCGCATGCCGGCACGGATTAAAATGTCTTCAATGACCGGGTCCAGAATCTCGGGCTTCAAATGTTGTTCAATCACCTCGTCTTTCATGCCCATGCCCCTGAGGGCAAACCATATGCCGTGAACCAGGCGGTCCGAGGGATCGGATTCATAGTCAAATACCGAATCCTGTGGCAGAAATGCCAGACGCAGGGCCACGGCCAGATGGTGGGAAAACCAGAGCCGTTCATAATGGGTCAGCGGGCCTGGCACCATGTCGCCGGCAGCCAGGGCTTCCCTGGCAAATTCATCCATCTGTTTCAGCATGAGGTTGAACCGGGGTTCGTTAAAGGTCCGGGCAAAGGTGCCGTCCTCCAAAAGACTCTGGACCTGGAGCCGGTAAATGGAACCGCCTAATGGGTGTTGTTTCCGGGTCTCAAAAATGATTTTAAAGACCAGGTAGATCATCTTGACAATACTCCCGGATCCAGGCTTCAGGTCCAACATGAATTCGTGGATGGAACCTTCCGTGTTGCAGATCTGATCCTGAATGTGGTTGTACAAGGATTCCTTGCTTGGAAAGTGGCGGTATAAAAGGGCTTCGGACACGCCGGCAGCCTTGGCCAGATCCCGTGTGGTGGTGGCGGCAAATCCTTTTTTGGCAAACACCGGGATCACTGCCCGGGTAATGGCCTCCCGCCGTTCCGCGGCGGTCAGGCGGGTCCGGTCTGTTTTTTTTGAAGATTCAGTTTTCATAAAATGAAAAGTAAATACTCACTTACTTTATGTCAACACAATTTTATAAAAATTTTCCAAAAGTTTACCGGTCCAGTTGACAGACACCATAAAAAAAGTGTAAATACACATAAACATAGAAACCCATGACGGTTAAAATTCCTTCGAACAGAGATTGAGACCAGCTGTGTATGCCTTAATTTGAAAAGATCCGCCAGACCACTGATCAATAACCCCCAAACCGTGTGTGTTGTCAACGGATGATCAGACCAGCCCGAGCACCTATCTGTTTTTATTATGAACAGGGTTTGCCTGAGTTAAACCTAATTTTTTATATGGGAGGCACAAATGGCCCATCTTGGAGTGGTGACATGTCAGATCTTGGAACTTGAATTTGCATATATCTTGTCCAATGACCCTGAAATTTCTGAAATCTGGATAGTCCATGATCCGTTTTCCGCAGAATTGATAGAAATTCTTGAAAAAAACGGATCCAAACGCATTCATCGGATATCCCATGTCGCGGAATTCGAAAGAGCTGAAAAAAAAGACCTCGCTGTACTGATCATGGTATTGGAATTGGGACTTCACTCCAACATACCGGTTTTAACAGAGGGGATTCAGACAGCCGTCAAAAAAATAGAACCGCATGTCGACGCAATTCTTCTGGGATATGGGCTATGCGGCAACGCCCTAAAAGACCCGGCCCGGCTTTTCCGTGATGTTTCCATCCCGGTGATGCTGCCCACGCAAAACAAGGAACCGGTGGACGACTGTGTGGGCCTGATCATCGGGGGAAGGGAAAACTACTATGAAGAACAGTGCCGGTGCGCCGGCACCATGTTCATGAACGCCGGTTTTTCAAGGCATTGGGACAAGATATTGTCTATGGATATTCCAAAAAAATTACACCACAAAAAAGAGAGGATTTTAAACCGTCTCATGGGCAGCTATGAGCGCAGCCTGCTTCTATCCACGCCTGTGCTGGATGAAAATGAACTATTGGAAAACACCAAAGAGTTTAACAGGCAGTTCGGTTTAAGAGCAGAGACGCGAAACGGAACGCTCTTTCTTTTGGAAAATGCTTGGGAAAAATTGAAAAACGCCGCTGAAGACAACCGCATCAACCCATAAAATACACTGCTCTTTGGGAAGCGGTCCTTATTTCAACGATGAGGTAGAGTACGGGCCGTTTCAATGCGTCCGTCACGGACCCGAACCAGATTCCCGGCTCGGGCGGAAATTTCGCTGCTGTGTGTCACCAAAATGATGGTTTTACCCCTCTGATTGAGAGATTCAAGTACGTTCAGAACTTCATCCTCGGCAACAGAATCAAGATTTCCCGTTGGTTCATCCATGAGCAGAATCGGCGGATCATTGGCCAGGGCCCTGGCAATGGCCACACGCTGCTGCTGGCCGCCGGAAAGCTGGCCCGGTTTAGCGTCGGCTTTTTCTGACAATCCAACCAAAGCCAGTAATTCGCAGGCCCGCTCTTTTTGCTGCGCCTCGGGCATTCCGGCGAGCATCAGAGCGATCTCTATATTTTCCAGCGCTGTCAGGTTCTGCAAGAGATTGAAGAATTGGAAAACAAAGCCTATTTTACCGGATCGCAGTATGGCAAGCTCTTTCTCCCCCATATTCGACACATCCTGCCCGTCAATCAGCACGCGGCCGCTGCTGGGGCGGTCCAGGCCGCCGATAAGGTGCATCAGGGTCGACTTGCCGTGCCCTGATGGTCCGACAATACAGGTGAAGCTGCCACGGGGAATCTCCAGATCCACACCGCGCAACGCCCGGGTCAAATTCTCTCCGTGCCCATATTCTTTGGTCAGCTCATGGGTTTCGATAATGTTCTCATTCATAGCTGATCGCCTCCACCGGTGAAAGTTTTGCTGCCTTCCAGGCCGGGTAAAGGCCGGCAGCCATGGCAATCAAAGTCGAAAAGAGAACCGCACCGATGACCATCAGCGGATCAACACTGGTTTGGGAGCCTTTGATAAAAGAGGTAACTGCGTTCTGACTGATGTAAGGTGCGGCAAGGACAGATGCACCAACCCCGAGAACGGCTCCGGCCAGGCCACCAAGAAATCCGTAGATCCCGGACTCCAGCAAAAACAGGTGAAAAATTCTAGCACGATTTGCACCCATGGCCAGGAGAATGCCGATCTCCCTTTTTCGTTCGTAAGTGGCGGTCATCATGGTATTAACAATACCAAAAGCAGCCGCCAGGATGGAGACTGCCGCGATCAACTGCAGGGTTATGTTGACCGTTCCGACAATTGAGAGCACCGCGCTGAGCATCTGCTTGTCGGACACGACACCGAGGCTCACCTTTTCTTCGATCTTCATGGCATAGAGATCAACTTCATCAAGCCTGTCTACCCGAACCGCAACGTAAGAGACCAGCCCTTCCTGTTCGTATAATTTTTGGGCTACCGGCATGCTCAAAAAAACCGTCAGGTCATCTTTGCCCCCTGTTTCCGCCAGGACACCGATAACCGGAACCATTGTTCCGCGGATGCGCACCTCAGCACCCGGTTCAAGCCCAAATTGTCCGGCCAGCACCGAACCGAGCACCGTCCCTTCGGCATCCTCTGAAACAAAATAACGCCCTGCTGAAACATCCCAGTTTTTGAACGTCATGGTCTCGGCCGGCAAGATACCCAGTACCGAAACCGGGCGATTATCAATTGCCGAACGTTCGGCCAGATAAGGAATGGCCTTCATCCCTTCAATGGAACGGATGGCCCCGACCTCATCTGTCGTAATCGTGGTCGGCAACTGCTCACCGGTCAGGATAGAGACCTGTTCGTAAGCACAGCTGCCTTTGGGGGTCACGATAAGATTGGCCCCCAGCGCTGCTGATTCCCGTTCAATTTGAGACTTCAGGCTGCCTCCAAGTGCCATAAAGGTCACAAAACAGGTCATACCGATCACAATACCCAGAAGGGTAAAGACAAAACGGCCCCGCCGCCGGGTGATATTTTTAAAAACCAATTTGCCCGAAGTCATTGGCCGCCTCCCAGTTCATGGCTTGCCAGGACTTCCATGTTGTCGGCCTTAAAAATAAGGCCGCCGGCTAAGTTCTGAAATGCACCGGAGACCACTATCTCATCGCCTAATGCCGGCCGTTTACCGGCAAACTGTACCGGCAGCAACACCTTCTTGCAGCCGGGTTTGGTGCAAACCAGTTCCTTTTTGTCCATGATCCCGAGAATCGTCGGATCGGATTGCGAAAAGGCGTTGACAACACCGACCACGTTCAACACCCCTTTGAAGGCTCCCGGGTCAGAGACCACATCGTTTACCTGGAGGGCTCCCGGATCTCTTTGACAGCCGCTAAAAAGAGTTGCAGAAAACAGTATCAGTAAAATGGACAAAATGGGAATAATGGATTTCATATCTTCCTACTCCTAAATATATCGGTTCTGTGTTTGTGGCAGCCGTTCAAAGGCACGGCTATGAGAGGACGGATGCCTCCCTATCCGCAATTCACCGCTGGTGCCACATAAATAAAATGAAATTTTTCCGAGATCAGGAGAGTTCCGGAGGATAATCGATTGAGGCGATGTAACCGGAGCAGAGAACGGATGCCAAGAGAGCTTGACAATTAAATGGCCACAGAGACGCCGAGGGTATCGAGGGGGGAATGGTCATATTGGAATCGCCACAGGATTGATAGCGACATGCACCGTCAGCACATTCTCCCTCAGAGGAAGATGAGTGCCGGTCATCTGCCTTATCGCAGCACGAGTCAACCTGTGCCGTTTCAGTCAGAGTCACCGATGCTGAAAAAGTTCCCGTTAAAAACAACAGCGGGAATAACAGCATCAGCGAAACCGTATGTTTGAATAAAACGCTAAACATTTTCCGATAATATTCATAACAAAAAAAAATGTCAAGATGCGCCGGTTGCCCAAAAGCTGGACAATTTGCTAAACTCTAGTTTGATATTTAAAAATGAAAAGCAACTTGAAAAATAAACGAAACAAGTACAGCTCTTAAGGCCCCATTTTGGTACCAAAGTAAAACTTAACTATTTGAATTACAAAACTAAACCGCTTAAATCAGAAAAATCCTTTAAAAAGTCCTAAATTCACTTTTCCGGGGCCAAAAAGAGCGATATATTGAAAATCAGAACGGAATTCAAGCAACCGGCTTAACCGATATATTTGAAATGAGAACTTGAAATGGATTTTTTAAAACCGCAGCATTTAATGATCAGTGTCAGAAAAGAGGGGCCTGACAAATTTATCAAGCAACGTTTTCCCTTTCGATTTGGTGAATATTCGGAAATTAAGACCCGGGATTTTGAGTTCTGTTTTAATCTAAACGGTGAAATAAAATCGATTCGGGGGCTTAGCCCGGACTGGCCCCATCCGGCGGAACAGTTTAAACGAACGGTCGGCAATGACTGGGTTTATTATACGGTTGGTGACAAAGGCGGCCATGACGGCATTGTTTCCTGGACGGGGGAATATTATCTGCCGTGTCTGCCCTATGCCAGCAACCCGGTGTGGGAAATCAAGTATTATTCCAATCCGGTAATCATGAATGCCATGGCGGAATGGTCTCAACTGTTTGCCGGATTGTATACGGCGGATTCAAAGGGTTTGTACCCTTATGCAAAGGATCTCATACGCCGGATTCTGGCAAATGATGACAGGGTTCTTCATGAGCGCTCCAAGCGGTTGAACAGGATCATCGGCAACCGGCTCACAGTACTTCCGCCTGATACACGGCATGTGGATTATGAAATTGTTCCTTTGAATATTGCCGATGGATGCCTTTACCATTGTAAATTCTGCTGTGTTAAAACAGACCGGAAATTTCAAAGAAGATCAAAAGAGAACATCAATAAACAGATTGCTGCCCTGAAAAACCATTTTGGTTTGGATATCGTTAATTATCATGCACTTTTTCTCGGCAATCATGATGCACTGGCCGCAGGGGAAGCGTTGATCTGTTTTGCCGCAAAAAAAGCATATCAAACATTTGGCTTCAGAAACCGCTCGGGCCAAAGGCCCTTTTTATATCTTTTTGGGAGCGTGGGGTCATTTTTAAAGTCAGGACAGACTCTATTTGAGCAATTGAATCGATTGCCCTTTTACACTTACATTAATATTGGATTTGAATCTATTGATGCAAAAACCCTAACCGATATCGGCAAACCGGTTAAGACTGAACAGGTAAAAGAGGCGTTCGAAAAAATGATTGAAATCAATGATGCATTTGACAGGGTTGAAATCACCGGTAATTTCATTGCGGGAGATAATTTACCCCCTGCGCACGAAGCCTCTTTGGCCGACCTTTTAAAAAAGGCGAATACAAAAAGAAAATCAAAAGGTGCGGTATATTTATCCCCATTAAAGGAGAGTCCAAAGAAAAGAGAACTTTTGCCGGAGTTTTATAAAATAAAACAGGAGAGCAGCCTGCCGGTATTCATCTATCTGATCCAGCGGCTGTAACCCCCCTGATCCACCATACGGTCCCGCCTGTGGTCGTTCCTCCTTAAAGTGCCGGCTGCACAGGGCACCCGAAAGCTTTCAAACAGATAAATTTAAACCCGGCCGGCAGGCGACCCTGCGGCCGATATTTATAAAACAACAAAATAGGAGGCATAAAGAATGGCTGACAGTTCCGTTGTTCCGGTTAAAACAGAAGCGACACCAGAGGCAGGAAGAGATCCAATCAGTAAAATGGTTGAGATAGCCAAAGACAAAGAATTATCACCCGAAGACAAGAAAATATTGATTTCATATGCTCAAAAGAAATTTGTAAACAGAAGGCGAATGGCCTATATGGCACTTTCCGCCATCATCGGATCTTTGGCCCTGTTATTTGTAGCGGCGTTCATAGACGGTCTCAGCGCCTGTCCGGACGGACATACGTGTAATGGCATACTCGATGCAATAAAAGACAACCAGACATTGATAGCGTGGATCGAAGGGTTTTTGACTTCAATTGTAGCGGCGTATTATGGTATTTCGGCATGGCGTCCGGCAAGTTGAACATATTCTGAACCGTATGGATGAAACCGTCTGTCATGAGAAATCCGTGACAGTTACCACATTTTGAAATTCGCTGACCACAAAGAACGTGTCGACATGAACACAAACCAGTGCGGTTGACGGTTCGGTTGAAAATATTTTAAGCCGGGGATGCTGGTTTGTAAAGACCTCCAAAAGGTCCTCTTTTTGCTGATCTTCCACAGTGACTGCGGTTCCGGTTGCAGTAACAGAGATCGCGTTGTAGATATCCTCCGACTGGTTTTTCTGATTGTTGATCAGAAGAGCAACCTTTGAGTTGCTGGTTAGATTATCATACTTTCGTGTGTTTTTGGGTGTTAAAAACAGGAGTTGATCAAAACCGGCAGCTGTTGCAAATGCAACAAGACTGGCATATGGCTGGTCATCTTTCTGAGTGGACAACACCGCAAATTTTTGAGAATCAAATAAGATTTTTATTTGAGCCAATGTCTCTCTTTTTAGATCATTCATCTATCTGTCCCTTGTTTTGAATATTCGGTGTCCAGGCAATGGTATAGATGCTCGGATCATGCCCGAATTTCCAGCCGGCATGACTCCCCCTGTTTTCCATCACCAAAGCGAAAGACTCATTCATATCTATATTTCCGGTAAAAGTAAATTCATGTTGAATTATCGGCATGGGTCGTTATACTCTGTTTTCCGGCTGTTTATAATGCAATACGTTATCGTCCTGCTGCAAAGTGTCAGACGATGCAGCCCTCTTTTTACCACAAACGGACGAGGATGTCTGCCCGGGAGCAGGCAATTTACATATAACATGAAAGGTCCCCCTATGATTAACAAAACCATTAAAAGGCCCCCTGAAGAGATTGTTCAGGGTTTTAGAGAACTGCTTTCATTTGACTCTGTTACATGCGCCGTTTCCGACTGCATGGGACGCTTTAACGCCATGACATCGGACATGAAGCCCCTTTTTGAGGGAATACGTCTCGTCGGCACTGCCGTCACCGTTAAAACGATTGCAGCGGATTTAGCGGCGGCGTTTAAGGCGATCGACATTTGCCGGCCCGGCGACATCATTGTCATTGATTCTCACGGATCGATCCACACCGCCTTTTGGGGTGAAAACATGACAATGTCTGCGCTCAATCGAGGGGTGACCGGCGCGGTGATCGACGGTGCCTGCCGCGATGTTGAAGAAATCAGAAAGATCCGGTTCCCGGTGGTCTGCAAGGGCATTGTCCCCAATGTGGGGGCTATTTCAGGTTACGGCGACGTCAATGTTCCGGTTCAATGCGCCGGGGTTGCCGTCTCTCCCGGAGATATTGTGGTGATAGACGGTAACGGCGTGGTTGTCGTGCCCATGGGTGAAGCAGCTGAGATTCTGAAAAAGGCACAACATCTGCTGAAAACAGAGCATATCCTCCAGAAAAAAATCAAGGCCGGCGCCACCATCGGTGAACTGATTAAGATTGATGATGTCTTTAAAACGGCATTTTCATACCAGAACAAGGCACTGGAGCAGGACTGACCCGGTTACAGCAGGGGAAAACCGGCATTACGGATCAGGGCAGCCGGTTTCATCCGCTAATGTTTTAGGATTCGTTATCACACCGCTGAATGTCAACCCGGTTGCAATGAAATGCACAGGTCTCTCCCATGTCGGTCAGGCGCTGGCTGGTGAGTTGATTCGCACCGCCGCCGGGTGACAGACTCGGCCAGTGAAGGCCTTCAGCCACCAGAAGATCGGCCCGCGTGGCGTCGGTCACACAGGCGTAAAACCGGCATTCCCCCCGGTCGTTGAAGACCCGGACCGGATCACCGTCGGCAATCCCCCTCTTCCCGGCGGTTTCAGGGTGGATCATCACCTGGGCCGGACCGGCTTTTTCCCTGAGTTCACCGATTTCGTTAAAGGCCGAGTTTAGAAAGAGGTGATGGGGCGGCGTGATGAACTCCAGGCCATATTTGCCTTCTCCGTCCGGATCCCGGAGGGGTTGCCCGTCCGGAAGGGGATCAAGCCCCTGGTCAGCCATTGTTTGTGAATAAAACTCCACCTTTCCCGATGGGGTGTTAAAACCGCTTTCATAGGGGTTGGACGGTATGTCCACCCTTACCGCCCTGCCGGATTTCAAGGTTTCAAAGTCAACCCCGTCCAGATAGGGCGATGCCCCGGATAAAAGTCTGTTTATAAAATCTGTTTCGTCAAGGGAAAAAACATCGTCTTTAAAACCGAGCCGGGCTGCCAGATCCTGGAAGATAGATAGGGTGGACCGGCTCTGCCCCACCGGTGGAATGACCGGCCGGGCCATCTGGATGTAATTGTGCCCAAAGGCCTGGTAAAGATCGGCAACCTCCAGAAACCCGGCCCCCGGCAGAACGATATCGGCGTATCGGGTGGTATCGGTCCGGAACATCTCCTGGACGACGACAAAGAGGTCTTCCCGGGCCAGTCCGGCCAATACCTCGCGGGACTGCGGTGCCACCACCGCCGGATTGGACAGATAGACATGGAGCAGCTTGACAGGCGGATCCGTCAACCGGGTCAAGGCGTTACCCAGTTCAACCATATTCACCGTCCGGGTACCGGGACGGCGCAGATCCGGCCGGATCAGACAGCTCAGATCAGACAGGGCACCCCCCAGGGTGCGGGTGATGCCGCCACCCGGTTTATCAAACGCACCCACAAGGCCGGGCAACAGGGCAATGGTCCGCATGGCCATGGCCCCTTTGAGCTGGCGGGCCGGGCCCCATCCGGTCCGGATATACGGTGCCCGGGCCCTTCCATATCCCAGAGCCAGACGAATGATCATATCCTCGGGCAGGCCGCACATATCTGCCGCCCGGGCCGGCGTGTATGCTGCCGCCCTGGCTTTCAGCCGTTCAAACCCAATGGTTTTCCGGGAGATGAAATCATGATCAATCAGATCCTGTTCGATGAGCACCTGCATCATGGCAAGGGCAAGAGCGGCATCGGTCCCTGGCTTGATCATCAAATGGAGATCGGCCTGCCGGGCGGTTCGGTTACGATAGGGATCTATGACCGCCAGAGTGGCTCCGGCCTTTTGTGCCGCCTTAAAATAAGGCCAGGCATGCACATTGGTTGTCAGAGTGTTGCTGCCCCAGATAATGATATAATCCGATTGGGCCGCCGACTGGATTTCCGTGCTGGGTCCGCTGCCCAGACTTATATGGTAACCGGCAGTGGCTGCCGGGCCGCAAATGGTATAGTCCAGACGGCTGGCTCCGATCCGGTTAAAAAACGCATGTCCGGCATTGCGGTGAACCAGTCCCATATGCCCGGCATATGAGTAGGGTAATATCGCCTCGGAACCATATTCGGCAGATATGGATTTCATTTGAAACGCCACCTCATCCAGTGCCTCATTCCAACTGACGGGTTTAAACCGGCCCGTTCCTTTTGGACCGATTCGCTTAAGCGGTGTGGTGATTCGTTTGGATGAATGGACATGTTCGGGAAAGGACCCCGCTTTCCGGCAGATAAAACCGGCAGTAAACGGATGATCCGGATCCCCTTTGACAGAAGTTATTTTACCGTTTTCAACATGAACCAGCAGGCCGCAGGTATCTGGACAATCTTTGGTACAAACCGCTCGTTTCCACATATGGGGAATCTCCCTTGCTTCTCTATTCGACGTTTTATTATTCTCTTTTGCTATCCCGACAGATATCTCATTTTGCATAGCAGTCCTGTTTTGTCATTGTAAATAAAAAAATGACAAAATAAAAAGATACGTATATATTTATCTGATAATGGGTGAGTTGATGCAATATTAAAAAGATGTCAGTTCAAACAGAATAGATAGGATAAATACTTATGAAACTCAAATGGTTCGGTTTGCTCCTTATTATGTTTTTTTGGAATCCATACGGTTGTGCTTTATTGATTCCCAAGCATGAAACAAAATCAAAAACAGAATATCATGAAGATAAAGAAGCGTGTGATAGAGAAGCAAGGGTCTATTTTGAGCCCCTGAATATAATCGGTTCGGATGATGATCGGATAAGCCGGCAGCTGACATATTCCCGTGAATGTTTAAAAAAGAAAGGTTGGCGATATTTTAAGTGAAAGTAAATTAAAAAACTTTGGGATATTTGGCAATGGCACTTAAAATATCATAGAGCAGACAATAGTCAAAATATCGGATGTAAGCCGCACGCACGGCCATTTCCAGATGGGCAACCTCCACCGGTTTCGGCAGACTGGAAACGCTGCCTTTGACGGTCTGCAGGGCGATTGAATTTTTTCCATGCAATCCGGAAATGATGATAAACTGCGTCACCGGATTTAAGGCTTCAATCTGCTCGATCAGGTCAATACCGGAAGTTTCCTCTTCCATCACAACATCGGTGATCACCACTGCCGTATCCGTATGCTGTTTAAAAACATCCAGTGCCTGCTCAGCACTCTGGGCGAGCAGCAGGTTATAGTCTTTAAGAACGTGTTTATAGAGTCGTATGATGCTCTCCTCGTCATCCACTGCAAGAACAGGCAGGTCTTTTATCACTTTTTCCATACGCTTTTCCTCTTTTGTCTTTCTGTTTGGTTTCTGAATGAAACAGGCGATCCTTTCTGACGGTTAAAATTGGGTTTCAACGAAAAACAGGGAACTCGGCATGTTTCAGCCGGGCACTATTTATCCACCGTGTCCAGCCTTTGACGAATGGCCAGGCTCAGATCCTGTCGCCCCACCGGTTTATAGAGGAATCCAAAACCCATTTTTTCCGCTTCATCCGGATCAATTTTTTCTGAAAAACCGGTCATCAGAATAATGGGCAGATCCGGCCGTAATTTTCTGACCCTTTCCGCAAGTTCCAGCCCCGTCATTTCGGGCATGGTCATATCCGTGATAAGCAGATCAATCCCCTCATTATCCATCAGTTCGGCAATGGCTTCGGACGCGATCGTATAAGCCAGCACCTGGTACCCCATCCCTTTGAGGCTTTTCCGGAACATATCGGCGATCATCAACTCATCATCAACCACAAGAATCACCTCTTTTCCCTGGATGACATCTGACTTGGTTTCTTCCTGGAATACGCATTCATCATCCTGAACCGGAAAATAGACCAGAAAGGTAGACCCTTTTCCTTCCTTACTTTTCACGATAATGGTGCCGCCGATTTCATTCACGATCCCGTGCACCACAGACAGCCCCATGCCGGTTCCTTTGCCGGCCGGTTTGGTGGTGAAAAACGGATCAAAAATTTTTTCTTTAATTTCAGGTGGAATGCCGCCGCCGGTGTCACTGACCGACAGTTCGATGTACTCGCAATTGGATTTCAAACCAATGGATTCCGGTTTTCCCTGAAACTGGCCAAGCCGGACCGTCAGGGTTCCCCCGTCTTTTTCCATGACATGCTTGGCATTGGTGCAAAGGTTCATGATGACCTGATGTATATTGGTGGGATCGGCAAGTGTGAGTGCGCATTCCGATTCAATCTCCAGCTGAATGGAAATGGTGGCGGGAAACGATGCCTTTATCAGTTTCAACACTTCTTTTAAAATCAGATCAACGGCAACAGGCTGCTCTTTCTGTTTGCTTTGCCGGCTGAACGACAGGATCTGGCGGACAAGTGCGCTGGACCTTCTGGCACAATTCTTTATTTCTTCGGCACATTCAACGACATCCGGGTCTGAGTGATTTTCAAGCATTTCTGCAAAGGCCTGAATCGGGAACAGCATATTGTTAAAATCGTGGGCAATACCACCGGCAAGCGTGCCGATGGCTTCCATCTTCTGGGCCTGGCGAAGCCCGTCTTCCATCATGTGCATCTCATTATCCTGATCATCCAGCCGTTTTTTTTCAGCAAGCTGTCTGTCGACCGCTGCGATCAACTCTTTCATTTCAAAGGGTTTGGTCACATAATCATTGGCACCGGCACGCCATGCAGCTGTAATGTCTGCAGGTTGAGCCTTGGCCGTGAGCATGATAACCCGGACGGTTCTGAATTCAGGCATGTCACGAATGATCTGTAAAGTTTCCAACCCGTCAAGGCCGGGCATCATCCAGTCCATTAAAATGAGATCGGCATTAAACATCACAAGTTTATTCAAGCAATCTTCACCGCTCTCAACGGTGAGAATGTTATGGTCCCCTTTGAGAAATGCAGATGCGATTTCGCGATTTTGCTTGTTGTCATCCACTATGAGTATGTTTCCCATCTCCTGTTACTCCTTATTATTTGATTTCCACACAGGCAAAGTAAAACGGAACGTGCTTCCCTGATTGATTTTACTTTCGACACAAATGTCCCCCCCCATCATTTCGATCAATTTTTTTGAGATGGTTAATCCCAGCCCGGTTCCTTCCGGCACCCGGGACTTGCCGCCGATGGTTACGAACTTATTAAAAATGACGGACAAATCCTGTTTGGCGATACCGCAGCCGGTATCGGAAATCGATATCTCTACCAGCCGGGAGTTCTTTTGTCTGCAGCAAGCCGTCACTTTACCCCGGTCGGTAAACTTAATGGCATTGCCGATCAGGTTTAAGAGAATCTGATCAAAAAACTTTCGATCTGCACGGATCGTCGGAATATCTTTGGAGCAGTTGATTTCCATGGCCAGATTCTTTTGTGACGCCAGGGCCGCCACCCGGGAACGGATCTGGTCAATGGCTTCCCCGGGATCAATTCCAATGAAATCGAATTCAACCCGGCCGGATTCAATACGGGAGAGATCCAGCAGTTCATTGACAAGATGAATCAGGTGCCGGGAAGATTCAAGCCCCTGGCCGGCCCATCGCTTGATTTCAGCCGGATCAAAATCGGCTGTCTCCGACTTGCTTTGAATCAATTGGAGAAACCCGTGAATGCCGTTCAAGGGAGTTCTGAGTTCATGGCTCATATTTGAAATAAACTCACTTTTTGCCTTGTTTGCCGCCTCTGCCATCTCCTTGGCCACCTTTAAATTTTCTTCCATGCGTTGCCGCTGGAGAATGCTCCACATCGTTGACATAAAAACTACTAATCGGCTTGCATCGGTTTTACTATAGAGATTTTCTTTGTTTCCCACGCCCGCGACAGCCACAATCCGGTCGCCTTCAAACACAGGGACACTCATATGGCGTAAAATCGGAAAATGGCCATCAGGCAGCCCTTTTTTTTTACCGGACATATCTGGATAATCATTGTGGATGACCGGACGGCGGAGGCGGATGCAATCCGCCCAGACACCGGCATTACGGATGGGGTAGTTGTCGGATATGACTGCGGTACAATCTTTTATCACCGCCTTAGACCAGATAAAGAGCTTTAAGGTTTCCTGATCCGGATTAACAAAATGGAGATAACCGATCCGGCTGCCGGTGAGGCGAACCGCTTCCTCCATGGCAAAATCGGCAATCTCCTTTTCCGTCTGGTCCGTCATCAGGCTGAGCTCGAGCAGCCCTTCCAGCCGTTCCTCGTTCAGCCTGAGTTCAACATTGGCGTTCTCCAGTTCACGCGTTCGTTCTCTCACCTTGGTTTCCAAATTCATGTTGATTTCTGACAATTCCAGCTCTGCCGTCTTCCGTGACGTAATGTTGATATGACTGATGACGATCCACTTTTTGGACGGCAATGGATTGGCCCACATCTGGAACCACCTTTTCTCTGTGGGCGAATGGCAGGGGTACTCGATGATAAAGGAATCAAATCTCCCGTTCAGAACGCCTTTCAATCCCGTAAAACAATCCGTTGCTTCATAGGAATTTTTGTTGTCGGCCTGTTGAAAAAATTCAAGGTAATTGGACCCCACCGCCATTGACGGGATGGATAAACCGTTCTCAGAGGCGAAATCATCCCACCCCCGGTTGGTTGTGAGAATAACACCTTTGGAATCGATTACGGCAATGTTGGCCGGCAGTGCGTTGATGGTATCCCGAATAAAGGATTCACTTTCCCGCAGGGCTTTTTCCGCTTTTTTTTCTTTGGTAATATCCGTTATTCCGAATAAGACCTGTTTACCGGAAACAATGCCGTCAATCCGTATATCTTTTCCCCCGTATTTTTCTTTTAACCGGATACTGCAGGTGGTGGGCCGGGCTGTCGTTAAAAGGGTCTCACAAAACCGGTCAAACTGCTTCACATAATACCGGTTGACAAAGATCCGGAAGGATTTCTTGTGCAGGAGGTCAAACCCATCGCTTTTTAAAATCCGTAAACCGGTTGTGTTGGATTGCAAAACAGCCAGGGTTTCATTTAAGACAAAATAGCCCACCGGGGCATCCTGGAAGAAATCCCGAAGGCGGCTTTCAGATGCCGCCGGTTCTTCCCACCGGTGCTGTTCATCTTCTTTTAATCTGTTCTCCGTTAAATCGGTTATAACACCGATATATCCCACCGGTTTCCCGGCCACAGCCTTTGTGTCAGCCTGCCCGAACACGGTAACCACGTCACCGGTTTTCTGTTTGAACCGGTATTCCATTGCAAAGGGCAGATTGTTTTTTATACACTGGTCCCACTCACTTGAAACCATGTCGGTATCCTCTTTATGAATGGCGGTGGTCCATCCGTTTCCCCGGGCCTGTTTCATCGATAAGCCGGTGATATTCGACCATTGTTTATCCACAAAAATATAATTTCCGTTTGTATCTGTCTCAAAAATACCGATGGGCAGATGCTGTGAAATATTCATAACCGTCTCTCCGGCAGTCCGTTTTTTAATGCGGTCACTCCCCGGCTATTCATGATACACCGGCAATAAAATTTGAAAGGTGGCCCCCATACCCAATTCACTTTCCACATCGATTCGGCCGCCCATCTTCTCCGTCCAGAACTTTGCCAGATAGAGTCCCATTCCGGTGCCGCTGTAGTATCCGGAACGATCCAGCTTCCAAAACCGGTTGAAAATCCGTTGATGGTTTTCCGGTGCAACACCGATACCGGTATCCCGGATATCGATCCGTACACATTCATCCCGGCGATGAAAGGCAACCCTTATCCCCCCCTCCTTTGTAAATTTGGCGGCATTGTCCAGCAGGTTGTCGATGACTTGCGCCAACCGATACGGATCCGCTTTAACAAACGGAAAATCCGGTGGCAGATCCGCCTTGAAATTCAAGGTTTTTTGGCCGAACCGGTCTGAATACTTTTTAATCACATTTTTTAACATATCGTGCAGGTCCACGATTTCCAGATGAATATCGGCATTTGACTCGATCTCGGTGACCTGTAATAAGTCATCAACCAATCGTTTCATCTGATGGGCCGACTGTAAAATGATCTCTATGTTCTCCTGTCCGTCTTTTTCATTCTGCGCCGGTTCGTTTTTCATCATCAGCTGTGTAAATCCGATAATAACATTCAACGGTGTTCTGAATTCATGGCCGATTGAAGTCAAAAACCGATCCTTCATCCGGCCGGCTTCTTCAGCGGCGATCCGGGCCGCATATTCGCGATCCCGGGATTGTTTCAGTTTGCTTGCCTTCAACGCCGCCCGGATCTGAACGTCCAGCATGTCAAAGTTAACCGGTTTGGGCGAAAAATCAGCCGCGCCCTCAAGCTTCATAAATTCCACTGCCAGATACCGTGAGTCTGCTGCCGTAATCATAATGACCGGCGGGATTTCCAGGTATTTTTGGGTCAATCTTTCCAGCACCTCAATACCGCTCATTTCAGGCATGGTCTGATCCATCAGGACAATATCGTAATGATTATGCGTTATTTTTTCGATGGCGACGATACCGCTTTCAGCAGCGTCGGTTTCATATCCGCGGCGGGATAAATTTCGTGTCATGGTCTTAAGAAGCCCCGGGTCATCGTCAACCACCATCACCTTTATTTTTTCCGGCACCATTGGCTCATTCCTCTCCTCTACACATACTTCCGCCTGATTTGACATCGTCACCACCGTTTTGTTTTCAGCCGTTAATAAACAGATTGATAGGGGTTGAAAAGTCCGCAATAATCCGTTTTTTTTCATGGGCTTTAAAAAATGCATCAACCACATCCGGACGCAGGTTTTTACCGTTCAGGGTTTCCATCAGCGCAAGTGATTCGTCCGCCGGCATAGGCTCTTTATAGGGGCGTCTGGACTGCAGGGCATCCCAGATGTCGGCAGCGGAAATGATGCAGCCGTTTTCCGGAATCTGATCCCCCTGCAATCCAAATGGATAGCCTTTGCCATTGCCCCAGTTTTCGTGATGTGTGGCGGCAGCCAGAGCAATGCCGTCCCACTCCGGCAGCGTTATCTCTTTTAAAATATCGTAGCTTTTCTGGGCGTGGGATTTCATCTCTTCCCACTCGCTTGGAATCAATCGCCCCCGTTTGAGAAGGATCGCATCCGATACCCCCATTCTCCCGACGTCGTGTGTCCAGGCAGCGATCAACAGCTTTGTCAATTCATGATCCGCCAGCCCCATTTCCTGCCCGATAAAGAGAGAGGTGATTGCCACCCGTTCGGAATGACAGCCGGTGGTGGAATCCCGGAAATTGAGTCCGCGCCCCCATGCTGCGGCAATTGAAATATGATCATTTTCGGGAAGGCGTTTGGCTGCCAGGCTGTAATAAAGGGTCCGGTTGATGATCTCAATGATACGGCGTTGATCAAACGGTTTGGTGATATATTCATCCGCCCCGCCAAAAAACGCCCGGCGGTAATATTCAACATCATCGTTTCCGGTGATGAAAATCACCGGCAGCCTGGGAAAAAGCAGTTGAAGACGGTCCATCACTTCAAATCCGTCCATCTCCGGTATGATAATGTCCAACAGTGCCAGATCGGGCTGGAAATCATTTACCGCATCCATGGTTTCCGGTCCGCTGCCGGTCAGATGGACCTCAAATTGATCGGTCCTTTCCAGAAATCGCCCGATGGTCACCCTCACACTTTTATCATTATCCACCACAAGTATTTTTGCTTTTTTCTCCATACGTTGCTCCCGTTATAAATCATGTTATTGGGTAACCCGCTGAATAATAGAATCATTTCGTGCCCGCCATAAACAACGAACGGTTTATCGAATCTTTTTCCCTCTTGAATTATTTCTCGCCCGGCCCTTTTTCAACCGCATGATTCAAGCTAATCTTTTACCAACGGCAGAGTGAAACAGAATGTCGTTCCCTCTCCTTCCTTGCTGTTGAACCATATTTTCCCCCCCATCTGTTCGACCAGTCTCTTGCTGATGGGCATGCCCAGACCGGTCCCGCCGTGCTTTCTTGTGGCAGACATATCCACCTGCTCAAAGGCGGAAAATATGACGCCGAATTTTTCAGGCGGGATGCCGCTGCCGGTATCAGAGACATCAATTTGAGAAAAGTTGCCGTCAACGGTTGCCGTAATCGTAATTGTGCCTGTTTCGGTAAATTTCACGGCATTGCTCAACAGATTGGCCAGAACCTGCAACAGACGGTGGGAATCCGCCCGGACCGTTGCATCGGATATCCGGGTGCTGAGTTCAAGCCCCTTTGCATCCGACAGGGGCCGAATCTCCCGCACGGCTTTTTCGATATACTCCTTAAGTTCAATGGAATCCATCTCGATTTGCAGCTTTCCCGCTTCGATTCGAGAGAAATCAAGCGTATCTTTAATCAAATCCAACAGTCTTTTTCCGGCATCTCTGCCTTCATCGGACAGCTCATTGATTTCATTGATCAGATCATCCAGGGCAGTCTGCAAATCGTCGTTTTCATCGCTCGTCAGACCGGAAATCATCCGGGACAAATCCCTGGCACCGGTGAAGATATCCACATTTCTAAACTCCTGAAAGAGGTTGTCCATAACAGACAGCGGTGTTTTCAATTCGTGGCTCATCATTGTCAGAAATTCCATTTTTATCCTGTTGGCCGCCTCTGCCGTCTCTTTTGCCTCTTTTAATTCCGCCTCATGTTTTTTGCGTTCCGTAATATCGGTTAACACACCGGCAAATTTGTTTGCTCCCATATCTGTGACGGCCAGATCCAGTGGAAACACCGTGCCGTCTTTTCGGCGGCCCGTGACTTCCCGGCCGCCCACATCGATAATCCGTTTTTCACCGGTTGCCTGGTAAAGGTCCACAAAGAAATCATGTTGTTCGGCAATCTCCGGCGGCATCAATATCGTCACCAATTTATTTTTAACTTCGGATTTTTTATACCCGAAAATCCGTTCCGCCGCCGGGTTGAACGTCTCGATCCGTCTGTCTGCATCAATGGTTACGATTCCCGTCAATACGGTATCCAGAATAGAGCGCAGCCGGGTTTCGCTCTCTTCCAGCTCCGCCGTACGGGCATGGACCCGGTTCTGGAGATTATTTTGATACGCTTCAATCTGTCTGATAAAGGTATTGAACGAGTTCACCAGAAAGAGCAGTTCCCGGGATTTAAAATCTTTTTCTGAAATACGATGGGAGAGATCACCTGTTTTGTTTATATATTCAATCTGATCAATAAACCGGCTCAGGGGGCGGGTGGCCTGAAGCGCGGCAAAAATGACACCGAAAAACAAGGCTCCTACCTCTAAAATCAAGGCTGCCATTAAAAAATGATCCAGTTCGACAAGGGGCTTGAAAGCGGTTTCTTCATCTTCAATTCCCACCACGAGCAAATTAGGGAAATTCGCAATGGAAACGATTTCGTAGAGCCATCCCTGATTGCGGGTATCAAAGTTACCTGAAAACGATTCATGGGATGAAAAAATTACGGTGTTGTCATTTTCCATCACGATATACGCCACATCCGGAGAATCTATCTTAACCAGCTCTGCCAAGGCTTTTCTATCATATTTAACCGTCAACACCCCCCGGGGCAGATCTTTGTAAAAGACAGGCAGTGCGATCCGGATACCGTCCTGGGAGGCACGGATAAATTCATGGCCCGCCATCGCCGTGATAAACCAGTCTGCCGGGGCGACATTTTTAATCCGGTCCCGATTAGATACGATGGTCCGGCCTTGATGATCAATCAACGAAATGGCGAAATCACCGGATCCGGGCATTCGAAGGGATTGTAAAAAGGAAGGCAGATAGTCGTTCCGGTAGGATTTATCAATCAATCCGCTGATAATGAGTATGTTCTGGGACAACCCGCGAACCGTTTCAAGGAGGGTTGACAGTTTGCGATCCGTTGACTCAGCCGCCTGTTCCGCCTGAATCAACAGATTTTTTTCAACTTCACGGCGAACCGTATCTGCGGCAAAATATTTAACCGACAGCCAGATAATGACGAGCAACGTCGTGGTGATCGGCAGGACTTTCCAAAAGATGATGGTACGCATGGACCTGGGCGTCTGTCTCATTTCATTTCCTTTTTATGGCCCGGCAGACACGATGCAAAATTTCAGTGGACTCACATCGCATGAAATAAAGGTCTTTAATCGAATCAATTCACTGAGGCGGAAGCACCTTTTTTAAGAACAAGCATTTTCGCCATCTTTTTTCTCCCCGCATTTGGGTAATGGATCCGGTTCATGGGCAGCCAGTCTGAAGAACACAACACGGAAGAATGAACGGTTTTTTTATCGTAGCTTTTATTTTAATTAATTTTGAGACGGCAGGCAAACCATTTCGGCAGATTCAAGAATTATAATTTATAAGAAACCGGTTTAAGCCTGTATCGTCAATATAATGGAATATTAGAATGGGAGGCGGTTTCTTGTCAAGAAAACGATAAAAAACAGAACAAATCGCGGATATGTTCCCGCAGAAAGATCAGCAGATTTTTATCGCGAAAAATCATTCAGACACGCAAAAGAAATGGCGCGAACGATTTTTTTATTGATTTTAAGGCAGCCCTGGCCTATAAAAAAGTATCGGCTTTTCATTAAAATAATCTTAATCCAAGGAGGCGTGACTCTTCTCCGGTTTTTTACGTTAACTCAAAGCCGCCCCGGTAACAGACAACGTTTTCTTACACCCAATCTTTAATCGCCCAAAAGATTAAAGATGACACAAACAATCCCCTGGACCCTGATGACACGGTGTTGATCACCGTATAAACCGCTCTTGGATCTTACTTTTACAAAACAGGATGGAACATGAAACCATTTCAATTACCCAAAATAAAAACCGGAATTAAAGGACTGGATGAAATTCTGGCAGGCGGTTTACCGTTAAAAAGAACCAGCATTGTTTCCGGGGGGCCGGGGTGCGGCAAGACGGTCATGGGACTGCAGTTTATTTACCACGGTGCAAAAAACAACGAACCCGGGATCTATATCACCTTTGAAGAAAAAAAATCCGCACTGCGGCAGAACGCACTGACATTGGGGTGGGACCTGGCGGCGCTGGAAGAGGAAGGCAAGATTATTTTGCTGGATAATCCGCTTGCAGCCGAGGTGATCCGTACCGGGGAGATCAACCTTGACGGGCTGCGGGCAGCCATTGCGGCGGCGGCAAAAAAAATCAATGCCTGCCGGATTGTGGTGGATGCCCTGGATGTACTCTTCTATTTACTGAATGACACGGACAGGGAACGGCAGGAAGTCATACAATTGCAGAAAACAATGGATTTTTGCGGCCTGAGTTCCCTGATAACCACTAAAACGAAAGATGAAAACGCATTTTATTCATACGGATTCATGGACTCCATGGTGGATTGCGTGATTCATCTGGACCAGCGGGTAGTCAACCAGGTCACCACCCGGCGGTTAAGGGTCAAAAAGTACAGGGGGTCGGGGTTTGGTAAAAACGAGTACCCCTATACCATTGATGTCCGGGGAGTCCACATCATTCCGGTTTCCACCCTGGATCTGCGGCATAAACCCCTGGGAGAGTATGTTTCCTCCGGCCAGACCGACCTGGATGAGGTTTTAGGCGGCGGGTACCGCCGGGCCTCTTCCGTGCTTATCGCAGGGGTTACCGGCACGGGAAAGACCTCTTTGGCCGCCACATTTTCACGAGGGATCTGCAGCCGCGAAGAGCGGCTTCTCTACATCTCCTTTGAAGAATCCAGGGAAGCCATGATGAATAATATGCTCTCCCCCGGAATTGATTTAAAACCCGCAATGGAAAACGGCTTTTTTAAATATATGTCCGGCCTGCCCGAATCGATGGGCGCAGAGGAACATCTGGTCCGGGCCTTTAAAAATATCACGGCCTTTAAACCGGCACATCTGGTTATAGACGCGATATCCGCCTGCCGGAGAATGGGTACGGAAAAGGCGGCTTTTGACTACCTGGTCCGGCTGTTAAATCTTTCCAAAGAACGGGGCATCACCTGTATCCTTTTGAACCAGACTATAGGACCCAGCACCATTCAGGAATTGTCCGGTATTGAAATCTCTTCCATCATTGATACCGTGCTTTCCCTCCACATGACCGAAGAGACCGGGGAGATCAACCGGACAATGGTCTGCTTGAAATCCAGGGGCTCCAGGCATTCCAACCAGTACCGGGAATATCAGATCACCGATAATGGGATCTGTCTGATGCCGGTATATATCGGGGACGGCCGGGTTCTCACGGGAACGGCCCGGAAAATTCTTGAAGAAAAAGAGGCAGACCAGGCATTGAAGATCGAGCTTGAAATTGAAGAAAAAGAGAGAGAACTTGAAAAGCTAAGACAGACACGAAAAAATTTAAAACATAACCGGATGGCCCGGGCCACCATGAGAGGGGGGCTGAAAAATGACACATAAAAGGTATCAGCTCATGCTCTTTGTGGCTGACAATCAACCCAATTCAGTCAAGGCAAAAAAATATATCAAACAGATCTGCCGGGATTATCTGGATTCTGATTATTATTTGGAGATTATTGACGTATTAAAGGATCCTGAGGTCGCCTTGAAAAAACGGGTCTATGTGACCCCCATGCTGGTGGTGGCCGCTCCCCTGCCGGCCGCTTATGTGGCAGGAGACATGTCTGATACCGCCAAAGTGCTGGCTGCCCTGAAAATTGAAAGTGATTAATTTAAGAAAGGATACCGAAAATGAGCCTGATGAAAAAAATCCTCCTGGTGGGCATTTGCACCATGGTTGCCCTTTGCAGTTCCCTGTTTGTCCTATACGGAATCGACGATCATAAGAAATCATTGGCTCAATACGGGGAAAAGGCGGAAACCATATGCCTGTTTACCGAATCGGTCATGAAGGAGATGGAAAAAAAATGGGACCAGGGGATCATGTCCGCCGAATTGATGCGGACCTTTGCCGACAGCGGGGAAGAAGAGAAAATACTCTCCATGGTACCCGTGGTAGCTGCCTGGCAGGCTGCATATGAACATGCCGAAGAATTTGGGTATACGTTTAAAGTGCCCAAATTCCAGCCACGCAACCCAGAGAACGAGCCGGACGAGATAGAGGCAAACGCCTTAAAAACCATGAAGGAGACGGGCAGCGTGGATTATCGTGTGATCGACGAATCGAAAAATACCGTAAGGATTTTCAGAGCGGTCAAACTGTCTAAATCCTGCCTGCTCTGCCACGGAGATCCCGCGACTTCGGCCTCCCTGTGGGGGAACGACAAGGGGCTGGACCCCACCGGCAGCAGAATGGAAGGATGGAAAGAGGGCGAGCTTCACGGTGCCTTTGAGGTCATACAGAGCCTTGACCCGGTGGATGCCCAGTTAAGAACGAGCCTCCTGAAAGCGGGCGGTGTTGCGGTTTTCGGCATACTGGTCACGGTGGCGATCTTCTTCATTGTTGTCCGGCGCAGCATTACCAACCCCATTGACGCCATTATCGGCAACCTCAACGAAGGGGCCGAACAGGTTTCGTCTGCAGCCGGGCTGGTCTCTTCATCCAGCCAGACACTGGCCGAAGGATCATCGGATCAGGCCGCCTCCATTGAAGAGACATCCTCTTCCATGGCAGAGATGGAATCCATGACCAAAAAGAATGCAAAAAATGCCGGCCATGCAGATGAACTCATGAAAAAAGCCATTCAGGTGGTAACGGTTGCCAATACATCCATGGAAGAACTCACCCAATCCATGGAAGATATTTCCAAGGCCAGTGAGGAGACCGCTAAAATCATTAAAACCATTGACGAAATCGCATTTCAGACCAATCTCCTGGCCTTGAACGCCGCAGTTGAAGCGGCACGTGCAGGGGAGGCCGGTGCCGGTTTTGCCGTTGTCGCCGATGAGGTGAGAAACTTATCCCTGCGATCGGCAAATGCGGCCCGGGATACGGCTAAACTTATCGAAGATACACAAAAAAAGGTGGCCCATGGTGCAACAATCGTCACCAGTACCCATCAGGCCTTTGTGAATGTGTCCGACAGTTCGTCCAGCGTGGCTGACCTGATATTTAAAATTTCCGAAGCCTCGCGGGAACAATCAGATGGTATCTCACAGGTCAATACGGCTGTTTCCCAGATGGATAAAGTGGTTCAGCAAAACGCTGCCAATGCGGAAGAGTCCGCGTCATCAGCCGAAGAGTTAAATGCCCAGGCAGAGACCATGAGAAGTTTAATGGTTGATATGGCAGTGCTCATTAGCGGATCAGGCAAAACAGCCGCTCCAAAAATGAAACAGATCTCCGCCCATACCGGAGAACCGGATCGGTTGCGCTTACCCTTATCAAAAAAGAACGAGGATGTGGCCGATGATCCGGATTTTTAGTTAAAGGGAGCGCAGCCGCCGATCAAAATTACTTATAGCTGTTCTCAAAATTCCGTTCCGATTCAATTTTTAACTTTGGTGGTTGCAAAGCAAATGACGCTTAAGTTTTCAGTATGTTTTACCGAATTGGTATTCTTGCCAGCGTTGTTTTTCGGAACATATTTTTGTCATTTGCTATAAACCACCCGTTTCAGCCCTGTGCAGTTCCAGAAAAGCGTCTTTTCAAAACAAGTGCTATGACCGGTGGAATTGGAATTATATTTATCTGAATTATATCTCGCTGAATAAACCTCAACGTTGATGAGGTAAAAGCCGAATCATCGGCTTTTATTATTTTTTCCTTAAAAGCCCCAACCTTCTACATTTATAAAGGTAAAACTTCATACTGTATTCTTTTCCCCCAAAAAAACATCCTGCTGATTAAAAAAATATTTTTTAAACAAAGAACGGAATAAATATCTTTTCCCTTCGTTATCCTACCTAAGAGCGCTTTTAAAAATGAGACATTTGAGATCCAGATAAACAGGTTGAACAAAACATAACCGACTTTAATTCCATTGCCATAGTACAAGGAGAGAAAAACGATGAAGACTCAGGCCCATCTAAAAAAATATCATTGTGTGAATGGCCGTATCAAAAACGCCAAGATCGCTTTTATCAACCGCCGGGTTGACCTCAGCACCTGCCGGACACTGATAGACAACACAAAGCCCAATGGAGGAGACCTCGTATTGGCACGGGTTGAAGAGATCGGCCAGCACAAACGGCTGGAATTGCGGGACGGCCGCAGGGCCCGCATGTTTGAGGGAAATGAGATTGTGGTGGCCTATGGGAACCGGTATGCCCCGGATCAGTTTGAAGCCGTTATCCCGGACACTTTGGCCCCGTGCCACCTGGTGGCGGCAGGCGGGGTGGCTGCCCAGATGAGGACCAAACACGGAAAGATGAAAAACCCGACCCTGATCAGCCCCATCGGAATCATAGCGGATAAAACCGGAACCCCTGTTAACTTATCCCGATTTGCCATCAGACAGACCCCGCCTGCCGGTACACGCCCCCTGACACTGGCGGTCGCCGGCACCAGCATGAATGCCGGGAAGACCACCACCGCAGCCAGCCTGATTAAAGGGCTGACAGCATACGGCATGCAGGTGGGTGCGGCAAAAATTACCGGAACCGGCGCAGGCGGGGATCTCTGGTTCATGATAGATTCCGGGGCAGACCCGGTTCTTGACTTTGTGGATGCGGGTTTTCCCTCCACCTATCTGGTCCCGTTCAGCGGTATTGAAACCATTCTCAACACATTGACCAACCACCTGGCCCGGGCCGGTGTTGATATCATTGTGCTTGAAATCGCAGACGGCCTGTATCAGAAAGAGACGGCAGACCTTTTAACATCAGAGGCCTTGAGAAAAAAAATAGACGGCCTCATCTTCGCAGCAGGAGAGGCCATGGGCGGTCAGGCCGGTGTGGCCTGGTTAAACCGAATGAACATCCCTGTACTTGCCCTGTCCGGGGCGTTAACCAGTTCGCCCCTGGCCGTTCGTGAAGCCCGAAATGTTCTGGATCTGCCGGTATTGACGAAAAAAAACTTGGCCAGCCCGACCATTGCCGCCTACTTGAGCGACTGGTTTCCGGATGTGGAAATTAAAACATCACCCTTTGCCCGGTCCTTAAAAACAGCATAGGACCCAATTAACCGTTTGAAATCACAGCCAAGGAAACGATTCAAATGAAGCTTCCATCCATACTGAACCGGTCAAGAAAACAGACCTTTATACGGCTTGGTCTGAACGGCCTGGCACAGGCCGTCGTTACAATTGCCACCATTTTGCTGGTCAGACGGGCCTTTGACCGTCTCATCACCCCGGCCGACGCCCTTGAATCCGATATCATGATTCAGATCGGCCTGGGACTCGGCCTGGCCGCCGTCTCCATCGGCTGGCTGCGCATGGTGGAGCGGGTTGATGCCGAAAAAATGGGACAAAGCTATATTCACCAGATCCGCCTCCTCCTTTTTAAGCGGATGAGCCGGCTTGCCCCCCGTGCCCTTCAAAACCGGAGCAGGGGAGCGGTCGTATTGAGATTCATCGGTGATCTGAACGCCCTGAAACGATGGGTCAGCCTGGGACTGGTTCGCATTACCGTGGCCGGGATCACCACCGGCTGTGCCCTGACGGCACTGGCCCTTATCAGCTGGGAGCTGGCCCTGGTGGTTGCCGGCGTTCTCGGGCTGGGCGCCCTGTATGCGTTCAGGATAGGGAAAGACCTTCGGGAAACCGTCAAGGAGAGCCGCAAGCGACGAGCGTATCTGGCCGCCAATGTCAATGAGAAAGTAGCAACCATGGCCGTGGTTCAGGTATTTGGCCAGGCGGTCAGGGAACGCCGGCGAATCAAACGCCAGAGCCGGCGGCTGACAGATGCCATGGTTGCCCGGGCCGGAAAAATCGGCCTGATGCGCGGTATCACGCAAAGTGTCACGGCCCTGGCAAGCGGCGCGGTCCTGCTTTTGGGCGCATATGTGGTCGGCACCGGCCAGGCCACTGCCGGAACCGTTGTGGCTGCCATGACCATTGTGGGGCTTTTGGTCCCGGCATTGCAGGACCTGAGCCGGGTCTATGAATATTACCAGGAATCCCGGGTCTCCGCCCAAAAAATCATCTCCTTTCTCAAAACACCTTCTCTGGTAACGGATCGGCCCGGGGCACCCGACCTTGATCCCGGACCGGGTTGCCTGGAATTCAAAGGGGTGGGATTGGGAGATATCGTACGGGATATGACTGTCACGGCCCGACCCGGACAGGTGATCGCCGTTACCGGTCCCAACGGTGCCGGAAAATCAACCCTCCTGCACATGGCGGCCCGGCTGATTGATGCGGAAAGCGGACAGATCTTTTTGGACGGCCAGGATATTGCCCAGCACAGCCTCAAATCGGTGCGAAAGGCCGTCAGCATGGTCAGCCCGGACCTTCCGTTATTGCGGGGAACCGTTAAAAAGAATCTATTGTACCGCTGCCCCAAAGCCCCTGCCGAGGAGATTGAGAAAATCTGGCAGCTCTGCGGTATCCATGAACTGCTGGATGAACTGCCCCAGGCTGAACAGACGCGGGTCACTGAAGATGGGAACAGTCTCTCACTGGGTCAGCGTCAGCGAATCGGAATTGCCAGGGCATTTTTGGGCAACCCCAGGGTTATCCTTCTGGATGAGGCGGATGCCCACCTGGACAACGAGGCCGGCAGGGTGCTGAACCGGGTGCTGAGCCGGTTCAAAGGCACGATTCTCTGGGTAACGCACCAACCCGACCATCTCGGCAGTGCCGATTCCATCTGGCATATTGAAAAGGGCAGATTGCTGGATGTCACTCCCCCGGACCTCTTATGCCGGAGTACCGGTTAATCCATAATTATTTAAAAAAAACGAGGTGAACCCATGCATACAGATAGAACACCGTTTATCAATCACCCGGTTCCACGGCCGGGAACGGTTGAAAAAATGAGACTGATCCATGATCCGCAGCAGGCGTATTATATTTATGTGCCGAACACCGGCGGAAAAAACAGGGCTGTTTTTATCTCCGTCCACGGGGTAAGGCGCCGGGCAAAAGATCATGTAAATGAATTTGCCGGGCTTGCCGAACGCCACGGCGTGGTTCTGGTTGCGCCACTGTTTCCAAAGAACCGGTTCTCCGATTACCAGCGGCTGGGGAAAAGCAGAAAAAGCGCCCGTTCCGATCTGGCCTTAAAGAGAATTCTTGAAGAGGTGGCATTCCTGACCAATGCAAATACAGAAGAACTGTTTATGTTCGGATACTCCGGCGGAGGGCAGTTTGTCCACCGGTATGCCATGGCCTATCCGGAACAGATCAAACGGATCGTTG
>JANQML010000244.1 GCA_028280105.1 Desulfobacula sp.
TAATCTACCGCAAAACCTTGGGAACGAAGAAGATGGGATCTTCACGTTTTTCCCGGAGGGTAAAAATTTTTAAAAAAAAGATGAAATGGCGGAACCCACTTATGATGAAGTCTTGAAAACATCTTTAAATTCAAAACTTTTTATTGTATCGTCAACCGATTTCATCTTTATGATAAAATCTTTATGCAACGTTGAGGTAAAGTCTGGTCAGATGTAAAAAAAAAGGGTATGTATTAAAGTTTAAACCTTAGAGAAAAAAATCATCAATCATTTTAGATGATTGAGAAAGGAGAGAAGAATGAAAAAAGTGGGAATTGTGGGCTGGCGGGGAATGGTGGGATCGGTATTGATGGAACGGATGTCAGAGGAAGATGATTTCAAACGGTTTCAACCGCTTTTTTTCACCACGTCCCAGGCCGGTCAGAAAGCACCGGATGTGGGTGTGGATGTTCCTGCGCTGGTCGATGCATACGATATTGACACGTTAATGGAAATGGATATCCTTCTCTCCTGCCAGGGCGGCTCCTATACGGAGAGCGTCCGGCCCAAACTCGAAACAAACGGATGGAACGGCTACTGGATCGATGCGGCATCCACACTGAGAATGGATGATAATGCCGTGATTGTTCTTGATCCGGTAAACCGGGCCGTGATTGACCAGGCCCTCAACACCGGCATTAAAAATTATATCGGCGGCAATTGCACGGTGTCACTGATGCTCATGGCCCTGGGCGGGTTATTTGAAAGCGGGATGATCGAATGGATGACCTCCATGACCTACCAGGCGGCTTCAGGGGCCGGTGCCAAAAGCATGGAAGAACTGGTGACCCAGATGCAGGCCATCGGTGCCGCGGCAGCACCCGTGATAGACAACCCGGCGGCGGCCATCCTTGATCTGGATAAAACCGTTATTCAGACCATGCGGTCAACGGCACTGCCGGTTGAAAACTGGGCGGTTCCCCTTGCCGCCAGCCTGATCCCCTGGGTGGACAGGGCCATGGAGAACGGCCAGACCCGGGAAGAGTGGAAAGGATATGTTGAAACCAACAAAATCCTCGGAATGTCGGATGCGCCCATTCCCATTGACGGTCAGTGTGTCCGCATCGGGGCCATGCGGTGCCACAGCCAGGCATTTACCATCAAGCTGAAAAAAGATGTGGCCCTTGCCGATATTGAGGATATGCTGGCAAATAATAATGACTGGGTAAAAGTCGTGCCCAATCGTAAAGAAGAGACCACGGCCGATTTGACACCGGCGGCGGTTACCGGAACCTTGACCGTGCCCGTGGGACGGATTCGAAAAATGAATATGGGCAAGGATTTTCTGACTGCATTCTCAGTGGGAGATCAACTGCTCTGGGGAGCGGCAGAACCGCTTCGCCGGATTTTAAATATTATTTTATAGATCCTTACCCTGTACCGGGGATGAATCAGCATCCCCGGGCCCGGTCATGTTGACAACATGAGCCCGGGGAATCAAATTTTTTCATGGAACAGATCGGATATCATCATTTTTATACCTGTCTTGGCGGTCCCATGGCAAAACCGGGATCCGGGGCACGCTCCTCTGTCATGGCGATCTTTTATTTTGACACGGATCTTGGATCTTTATTCCCGTATATCAATGCCGTGGCAAAAGAGGCTGAACTGTATAAAGAACCTTATTTTATAAGGTTTAAGCTTGATCATGTCTTCTGTGTGCTCTATCCTGAACGGTGTATTGCGTCACCGTTTACCGATCGCAACGAGGCAAAGCGGTTCAGAGACAAAATGATGGTCTACCTCAACTCTATTTTAAATCGAAAAGATAAGATCCGGCCCAAATACAAAATCTTTAAAAAAATTGCCGTTACCGATATTATCCGGCTTCTGCCAAGGACCAATTGCCGGGAATGCGGGTACCCAAGCTGCATGGCTTTTGCCGCAATGCTTTCCAAGCAATTGGCGGCTCCCTCCCGTTGTCCGTATATCGGGTCTCCGTTAAATGAGCAGGTTACCTATCCTGTCTTTGATGCCAATGGCAATCCGGTGTCATCTGTCACCCTGGATGTGGATACAGCCGCAAAAACCGGAAAAGCAACCGCTCTCCATCAGATGGTGGGTGAACCGGACACGGCTGCCCTGGAACAGGCCAATGCGTCCCTGATCTCTGCGCTGACAAAACGGGAGATGGAGGTACTGGCAGAGCTTGGAAAAGGCCGGACCAACCCGGAAATATCCGTTCGTCTCAACATCAGCTCCCACACCGTCAAAACCCACGTGACCAATCTGTTTAACAAACTCGGAGTAAGTGACCGGACCCAGGCGGCCGTATGGGCGGTTCGTCACAAATTAATTTAAATAATTTAAGCGTTCTCCCCCATTCAGGTGATGTTTTTTTATCTGTCAGGCGTTATTTTATGACCAGTGATTCGGTTCGGGTTTAACAAACCCGAATATTTCATGCTAAACCGTTAATATATAGGGTACCTCTAATAATAAGGATTTTGGTTTGAGTTCAAAGCGCGGCAAAATTTTAACCAGAGGAATACATTGAGTATTTTGAGGATTAAAATTTTGCTGCAACGTAGAAATCGAGACAAAAGGCCATTATTAGAGGTAGCCTATAATATACTCCGGGAGAAAGTATACCCATGTCCCAATTCAAAAATGCCATGGAAGTTTTCAAACTTCTACCCAAGACCAATTGTAAAAAATGCAATGACTCCACCTGCCTGTCGTTTGCTTCAAAAGTATTTCTCGGGCAGAAACAACTGGACCAATGCCCCTATATTGAATCCGATCTATTAGACCGATACCGGACGCAGGGGGAAAAAGAGAGTCTGGTTGTGCAGCAACAGCAAGCAATGCTCAAGCAATTAAGAGAGCAAATTATTGCCTGCGATTTAAAACATGCGGCGCAAAGAACCGGCGGATCCTATGAAAACGGAAAACTAACCCTGAGGATATTCGGCAAACCCCTCTCTGTTGACCAGCAGGGAAACCTTTCTTCAGACATCCATATCAACCCGTGGATCACCTCAACGGTTTTAGGATATATTCTTGACTGCAAAGGGGTTCCCTTAACCGGAAAATGGGTTCCCTTAAGAGAACTTGAAGGCGGCAGGGAGAAAAACGGACTCTTTGTTCAGCGGTCTGAAACGCCATTTAAACAGATTGCCGATATATACCCAGAATTATTTGAAGACCTGATCGCCATATTTAATGGAAAAGAGGTGGATCAACGGTTTGAATCCGATCTTTCACTGGTGCTCACGCCCCTGCCGTATCTGCCGATCCTGGTCTGCTATTGGAAAGCGGAAGAGGGAATGGCGTCGGATCTTCACCTCTTTTTTGATTCATCTGCAGACATGAATGCCAACGTGGATATTGTCTACGGGGTGGCCACCGGAATTGTGGTGATGTTTGAGAAGATCTCCCAGCGCCACGGTATTTAAACCGGATATTTCCGGTTTTATTGTTCCCGGCGAACCCGCCCGCATTAAGAAAGGCCGCCTGTAATTTAAAATAAATAGTGAAATAACAGGCGGCCGTTTTAATCCGTATACGGCTGATTTTTCAGCTTTAGCTCTGTTTTGCCAACTCTTCCGATTCCACTGAAAAGACAGGTTTGTACTTTGAGCTGCCACTGCCGTCGGAGCCGCCAAACGAACCGTGGTTGATGGTGGTAAAATCCGGGTATGCATTGCCCCCGTGCTCAACCGCATCAAGTCCTTCCAGTTCTTCTTCCTTGGTGACTCTCAGACCAATGGTTTTATCAACCAGTTTAAACAGGAGAAAAGCCACGGGAAAGGTCCATAAGAAGCAGGCCGCAATACCGGTTAACTGAACCGCCAGAATTTTTCCGGTGAATCCACCGATATTGAACAAACCGGCTGCAAAGGTTCCCCATGCGCCGCAAACCCCGTGAACGGAAATGGCGCCGACCGGGTCGTCAATTTTAATTTTATCAAAGAAAACAACGGAAAAGACAACGATAACACCTGCCACCGCACCGATAATAACGGAACTGGCCGGTGTGACGTTGGCACATCCGGCTGTAATTCCGACAAGTCCGGCCAGGGCACCGTTCAAACTCATGTCTGCTTCGGGTTTTCCAAATTTAATCCAGGATGTGATCATGGCCATAACACCGCCTGCTGCCGCTGCCAGGTTGGTATTGACAAAGATCATGGCAATATCTTTGGAAGCAGCAGTTGTTGATCCTGCATTAAATCCAAACCAGCCCAGCCATAAAACCAACACACCAATGGCTGCCATGGGAATATTATGCCCCAGGATCGGCCGCACCTTTCCGTCTGACGCGTACTTTCCGATTCTGGGCCCCAGAACCAGTGTTCCGGCAAGGGCGGCCCATCCGCCCACGGAATGAACCACGGTTGAGCCTGCAAAATCTATAAATCCAAGCCCTTCAAGCCATCCGCTGCCGTTGAACAGACTTCCCCATGCCCATGAACCGAACACCGGATAGACCAGTCCGGTGATGAAAATGGAATACATAATATAACCGGAAAATTTGGTTCGTTCTGCCATAGCACCGGATACAATGGTGGCTGCGGTGGCTGCAAAGACTACCTGGAACATCCAGAACGCCAGAACCCACGGATCTCCGTCCACACTGAAATCACTTAAAAAGAACCCAGTGGTGCCGAACCACCCGGTTTTTGATGCACCGAACATCAGCCCGAATCCCACTGCAAAAAATGTAATCGTACCAATGGAAAAATCCATCAGGTTCTTCATCATAATATTCACCGCATTTTTCGCCCGGGTAAACCCGGCTTCCACCATGGCGAAACCGGCCTGCATGAAAAACACAAACATGGCGGCGATTAACGTCCAGATGTAATCGGCATGGCTCTGGACCAGGTCAATGGCGGTCTTATTGGATGCAATGGAGGGCGCCTCTTCACCCGCCCCTGCCGTTGATAAAAATACCGCTAAAAAGGTAAGTATCATCCCTGTTTTTTTCATTTTCAATTCTCCTTCAGATTTATAGCGCCTCAATTCCAACTTCATTGGTTCGTATTCGTATCACTTCCTCAACCGGCAGGACAAAAATTTTGCCGTCACCGATCTTCCCCGTCTTTGTGGCTGCAATGATCGTCTCGATGACTTCATCCACCTGTGTGTCCTCAACGACCACCTTTACTTCAACCTTTGGAATAAAATCCGTCTGATACTCAGCCCCCCGGTAAATCTCTTTATGCCCTTTCTGCCGCCCAAACCCCTTTACTTCGGAAATGGTCATTCCCTTGATGTTGATTTGAGTCAATGCATCTTTGACTTCATCAACCTTAAACGGTCTAATCACTGCCAGGATCTCTTTCATCTGTTTTGTCTCCTTGGAATTATTTTTAAACAACTGTTATTTTGGTAAGAGCAAAACAGATGCCAAACCCTTAAAAACCTGTTTTTATTGATCTAATACACTGAAATTTTTAAAAAAATAGATTGAATCAAAATAAAATGAGAATGAAATAAATTACATTTTTGAATTATTTTTATTACATAAATGAATTTTTATATTTTTTCACAAACAATAAAAACGAACACAAAAAACATATTAAAAAAATTCAAACTGGTGCATCATGAAATATAATGCAGAGCTAAAACGCCGCCGGACGTGACCTCACGACTGGCGTCAGTCACTAAACCGGATCTTTTGTGCTTTTTCATTAAGGGTGGGGTAGTAATACTTCTGATCAAATGATGATTGGAAATTTGGCTGACAAGCCAGAGGAGTTTTTATAGGAAACAATACCCGTTCCACATCAGGTATCAGGCCAAACGGATTGCAACTATTTTAAAAATTACTTTTTTGTAATAAACAACTTTCCATCCGCACTTTAGGAGAGACAACCCGGTAGGGATTCCATTATTCCCGGGAGGAGTTGAACAACAGACGTTTACCGCAGCCCAGCTATTCAAACAGATCCACAATCTGTCTGGAAACGTTCCCGGATTGTGCCCGGGCAAATGCACCGGCCCGGGCCAGCAGCTTCATCCGGTTTAAATTCATTGATTCTTCGGCATAATCAAGATCCCGGATCTGTGATTCCGATGCCAGGGTGTTTATTTGGGAAGCAGACAAATTGTTGATCGCAGATTCAAGACGGCCGACATTCGCTCCGATCCGGGAGCGTTGATCCGAAATATACGCCAGGGCATTGTCGGCCGCCCGGATGGCAGACTGGGCCCCTTCAACGGTAGTCACATCTATTTCAGAAAGGCTTTGGCCCTCTTCATTTGTCATTTGAGACGGATCAGCAGAACCGATGGAGATATCAACCGTCTGACCGGATTCAGGCCCGATCTGAAACTGTTGGTTGGTGAATGTGCCTGATAAGAGCGGTTGACCATTAAACCGAGTTTGGGAGGCGATCCCTTTGAGAACATTAAGAGACTGGGCAATCTCGGCCTGAATAGCGTTACGGGTGGCCGGTGTTTGGGCTGCGCTGGATGCCTGGATGGCTTTTTCCCTGATATTGAGCACCAGATCGGATGCCTGCCCCAGAGCGCCTTCCGCCACCTGGGAAATCGAAATGGCATCATTGGCGTTCCGGATGGCCTGCCCCATGCCCCTTGCCTGGCTGGATAATTTATTGGCAATAGCCATTCCTGCGGCATCATCCGATGCCGCATTGATCTGTTTTCCAGTGGAAAGGCGGTTGAGAGACCGGGACAATTCCTGCTGATTTTTCTGCAATGAATAGGTCGAAAACCCACCCCCTGTGTTTATTTTTAAACTCATTTCACACCTCCCTGACAGGCCTGTTCCTAAATCGTAAAGCGTTTTTTAGCACACCTATTTAATACATAAGCATAAGATTTCTTTACATAAAAATCAAATAAAAAGATGGACCCTGGCCACCATACGGTACCGCCTGCGGTGGTTCCTCCCTGCGGCGTATGGCTGATACACCCTCAGTCGTCATGCCTTGTCGCCTTGCATCCGGCACCTTGCTGAAGGCCAGGGATGGTACGAAACCCATGACTCAAACCATATATACGAAAATTTGATGGTGGATTTGGGTGGGCGGCACTGACACCTCCTAATTCTATGTCAACAACGAATGGCATGACGATTGTTGGAAGAAACAGTCAGTCTCACGGGCAGTTAACGGATCCGAATTGACAAGCCGGGCAACCGTGACAATATTTCAAACCGATTGACAAGGGTTATCGATTAATTTTATACACATACTTCAATGGGCGGATAGACCCCCGAGTACCGGGAAAACCAAGAGAGGCAAAAAAACGGACGGATGAAACTTTCCACAAAAACCAGGTACAGCACCCGCATCCTTATCGAACTTGCAATCAAAAAGGATCAGGGTCCTGTCCAGGTCAGCAAGATTGCCGCCAGCCAGAAAATTCCGGTCAAATACCTGGAACAACTTTTGAGAAAACTGAAAATTGCCGGGTTTGTAAAAAGCGTTCGCGGGCCCAAAGGCGGGCATCTTCTGCGTGAGCCGGCCGCGTCCATCACACTGGGCAAAATCACCCGGCTTTTTGAAGCCCAGACCGACCTGGTTGACTGTGTCAGCTTTCCTGAAAAATGTGACCGGTCCGCCGAATGCACGGTCCGGACAGCATGGCGAAATGCAACGGCCGCACTTTACAAGGAACTTGACAGTATTACCATTGCCGACCTGATTGACGGTGCCGGTCACCCCGGGCCGCCTCCCTGTCCGGATCAACGGTATACGGGTCCGCCAACACCTTAATCTTTAATGCAGACTGCAAGAGAAAAGCGATCCGGGGCATACCGTCTGCCGCCGAAGGTACCGACACCAATTAGCAGCCTGAATCCATTTCATCCGATCGTTCACCAACGACTGTCCCGTCTACAGGTAAATCCGGTCCAGTTGATGTTTTAACTGCGGCCAATGGGGAAGGAACCGATTCATGAATTGCCTGAACCGTTTATTATGGCCGGGTTCCAGCAGATGTACCATCTCGTGGATGACCACATATTCCAGAAATGCCGGCTCCAGATGAATCAGTGCCAGGTTGAGCCAAATCCGTTTTGCCCGTGTATTACAACTGCCCCACCGGGTTCTCATCTTACGCACCCGGTACTCGCGAACCCCTACCCCGATAACCGGTTGCCATTTTTCAACCTGATCCCGGACGGACCGGGTCAACTCCCGGCGGTACCAGGTCTCCACGATTTTCCGATGATATGCCAAATCATGCAGACGGCCCTTTCCGATCCGCAATACCAATTTTCCATCGGAATGATCGACCTGGGGCCGGCCTTCGGCGTTTTCCAGCTTGAACCGGCACTTTTTTCCCCATACGGGAACAGCAGTTTCATCCGTATAGGTGCTGATTAAAACCGGCTCCGGCAGGCACTGCGCACGTTGAATCCGCCGTTTGATCCATCCGTACCTGGAAAGAACGGCCTGATAGATAGCATCTTCCCCCACTCCGAACGGAACCGAAACAACCAACTCTTTCTGGCGGGGATCCAGCTTGAAGTAGATATGTTTGATATGCTTTTTTTGAATCCGGATCTGATACTCCCCCAGATCCAGATCAAACAGGGTCACATTATTTATTTTAAGCTCTTTTATTGGTTTTCCCGGATGGTTTTCATTCGATTGATAAGGGATTCAACCGGTTCCCCGGAAGAGGCCACAGCCAGGGGATTGATTTCCACCAGTTCTTCCCAGGCTTTGATACCACCGTCAAAATCTTTGAGATCATGGATAAGAACGATACCCTTATTGAACCGGGCCTGTTCGAACTCAGGATCAAGAGCAATCACCTTGTCAAATATCTCCACGGCCTTTTCCGACTGTCCGTCTCTTCGATACATCACCCCCAGATCGGTTAAAACCCCTAACTTGCCGGGTTCCAGTGACAGAGATTTTTCATATGCCTTAATGGCATTCGCCGGCTGGTTGGAATCAAAAAAAAGGTTACCGAGCCGGGCCCATGCACCGGCATCCTCGGGGTTATTCTTTAAAAATTGTTCCATTTGCATAATCTGAGCGGCAAATGCGGCAGCCCGGTCATTTTCACCCGGTTGCGCCGGAGCGGAAGGTGTATTCATACCAGACATCTGGCTCGGGTTATCAGCCAGTTTAAAAGAGGTGTAAACCGTTCCTCCCACAAAACCGATCAGTACAGACAAAACAACTGCTGTGAAAAAAGTCTGCTTTTTAACGTATTCACCCAAATCGATCTGTTTGCTCTCCATTATTTTTCCTTTCAGTCTTTAATGCACAAGTTATCCCGACCGGCGGGTGTTGGATAAAAAAAATAATCCCACATGGTGGTGATGTCAATGCCGGTTTCAAACAAAAACAAAGCCCTTAACCATTCTGACTGGTTAAGGGCTTTAACGTCTAAAAACCGACCAGGGTAAAGCTGAAAAAAAGGTTCAACTACTCCACAGTAACGTTTGTTGCTGCAGGACCCTTTTGTCCCTCTTCAATATCAAAACTAACGCGGTCTCCTTCATTGAGAGATCTAAAACCGGTCGCATTGATGTTTGTGTGATGCACGAACAGATCATTACCGTCTTCTTGTTCAATAAATCCAAACCCTTTTGAGTCATTAAACCACTTTACAATACCTTTGGCCATATCGGCAGTCTCCTATAAAATTTAGTAATCATACTGTTTCACTCTTAAAGAGTAATGCGAATTTTTTCGTGAATACTCCTTCAGAATCGAAACCCCTCCGCCTTCCATAAATCAGCGCAAGTCCCGGCTATCCTATCTTATTCTGTGATAATGTCAAGCATTTTTCGCAGATTTTTTTCGCCATCGCTCCATTAAAAAATCGACGATATTGTCAGATTCTTCTCCTCAACAGGGGATGATCCCGGACTAGAACAAGACTGACTTGAAAAAAAGAGATAAAGCAATTCCCACCTGCCTTAACACTCCGGTTTTACCCAGGGGTACAATGAAAAGGGTGAAACCGGGAATACCGATAGTGGTCAAAAACAGACGGATGACGGCTGGAAAATGAAAACTTGTCGACCGGACTCCCACAAAAAAAACAAAGTCTGCCTTTGTAAAAAAGAATCACGGAACTCTTGTTACATCCATTACACAAATCCACCATCAAATTTTTGTATAGCGTGTGGGCCATGGGTTGCACACCCTCTCTGGCCGGCATACGGTGCCGTATGCAAGGCAGCAATGCGTGACGAGTGAGATGTATCATTCATACGCCGCAAGGCGGAACGATCGCAGGCAACGTAGCAGGCGGTGCCGTATGGTGGATCAGGGATTAAGATTCCTGTGGCGGGGTCGTTCCCTCCTGATTTTTTTCAACGGCCAGGATGTATTGCCCCAGACTTTTATCATCCCCTAGAATATGATCTAAAATCCAGTTTCTCATTCTCTTTACCAGGTCATCCGACCCTTGCTCAGAGTAGTCAAAATTATCCAACCGGAAAAGTTTAAGCTCTTTTATAAAACCCTGATGCTCTTTCATATGGTTTTCCTTGTCCGGATACTCATACTTTTCCATGTATTGCTCTTCAAGTTTGAAATGGTGATTAACATACATGGCCAGAAAAGCGATGGTATACCGGTACAGGTTTTGATCTTTCTTATTTTTCCGCGCTTCCTTGACCTGTTTAAAGAGATCGATCAGTTGTTTGTGCTGAAAATCCTGCCACACCACACCGGTTTCGTATTTAGCATCCAGAGTCATTCATTCTCCTCTTTATCCTGTTTTTCTAATGCAGAAAATACCTTAGCAGAGGTATGGCAGAAATTCAATCCGGTTTAAAATGTGTCGGATAGATACTCAATGGCAATGGATGCGGGCCGTTGAAAAAACACGCCGTAGTCCGAATAAAGCTCAGGCGTCATTCCCCGGACAAATAAGTAGAAAACACCGCCCATGTCCGAATCATAGGAGTAGTTTTTCATCCGATGGGTCAGATAACGGTGCAATGCCACCATATAGATATGGTATTGAAGAAAATAATGATGATCTGCCATGGCCGTGTAAATATCTTGCCTGCCGTATTGACCGTATCTGTCTCCCAGGTAATTGGTCTTATAATCCAGGATATACCATTTTCCCCGGTGTTGGATCACCAGGTCGATAAATCCTTTGATAAACCCGTTAAAAACGTTTACTGACAGTTCGCCCAGTTGATCTGTGTACCCGTTTTCTGAAAACAGGGGATCTGACAATTCAAACGCGCTTTGAACCGTTTTCATATCAAAGGACTGGACTGTAAAGGAGAACTCAAGTTCATTGAAACGCTGCCGGTTTGGGATCTGGTTCAGGCAAAAGGATTGATCGTTATCAAAGAGCGGTGTTTCAATCACATGCCGTACCGAATGGCCGGCGGCCCGGATCAGTCTGTCATCCGCATATCCGAACCGCTTTGCCTGTGTGGCCACCAATTCATCCAATTGAATCGTTTCACCGGTAAAATCAAGTTCCTGATAAACGGAATGAAAAAAATCCCCGGCACCGGCCCCTTTGGGAAAATCGGAAAGAACAACTCTCTTTTCAAGAATGGGGGTTCCCGGTCCCTGACGGTCTTGATCCCCGGTCTTTGCCAAAGGTTTCTCTAAAAAAGGATGAGGCGCACCGGAGCGGATAATCGCTGAAAAACTGGAAATACGCCAATCCGGTTCGATGCGTCGGTCCAACGACTTGGCGTCCAATTCCGGCTCATCTCCTCCGGATGGTTCTGCCATAGGTTGTCCGGAAACTGATGCAGATGCGGAATAAACATCAATACTGTCTGTTGCACAGGATCTTAATCGTTCAAGGTCTTGGGTCATAACTGAGTCATCTTTACACCCGTGGGGATGTAGCAGTTGCCCCAATGCAGAGGTATCCACGGATTTAAAACCGCCCCAGATGATTTTGCAGAGGGCAGATGCCCGTGTCAAAGCAACATAGAGCAGCCGGCGCTGTTCCGCTCTCTCTTCTTTTTCCTGCAAGCGCATTGCCTTGGAAAGTCCGTGTGAACCCAGATCAAGGGTGAGGCGGTCATCGTTTTCCGGATCATGGAAAAGGGCATGATTTTTTGCCCTTCCCCCGGACCCGCTCCACAAATAGGGCAGGTAGACAACGGGGTATTCCAGCCCTTTGCTTTTATGGATGGTGACGATGGCAACCGCTTTTTTGTCGCTCTCCAGCCTGAGTTCATCGGCCGCCTGCTCTCTGAGTTCCCCGTACAACTGATTGACATACCATTTGAACAAAAACCGGGGGGACAACCGCTTTTGCAACGCCTGCTGACTGATCAGTTCGACCAGGTGGTAAAAATTGGTCATTCTCCGTTCGTTAAGGCCGGGATGCCCTTTTAAAAATGCATCTTCAGAATGGAACACGGCCATGATCATGGAGACAAACCCCTTGGTCTCCCAGAGGGTTTTAAACTCAAAAAACCGCTGCTGCCAGACAAAGAAGGTCTCTTCATTTTTTTCCAGCCCAACCATATCTGAAGCGGTACATCCAAACACGGATGTGACAAGGGCGGCCTTCAGATACCCCTTGTGATCCGGATGCTGAACCGCCCATAAAATATCATGGAGTTCAACCGCCTGCCGGGAGTCGTACACCGAACCCGTACTTGATAAATATGACGGGATATTAAGAACGGTCAGCGCCTGTTGGATTTGCTCCGCCTGGGCATTGGTCCTGACGAGAACGGCAATATCCCCGGGTGTCAAAGGCCTGCCCTGCGTGTCACCTTCTTTACCCTTCAGGTGCGGTGGATCTCCCAGCAGGGAAACGATATCTTCTGCCACAACCGCTGGAATGAGTTGTTCGGCTCTGCGCTTAGACATATACCCTTGTCTGTCTAAAGGCTGTCCGGACCGGGGAACCAGACAGAACTGTACAGGCGGAACAGATCTGCCGCTTTTTTTTAACCGGTCCGCGGCAGATGCAGGTGCGGTCACACGGGTGAACCCGATGGCATCAAACAGAAAGGGGTTGTCCGCCCGTGAAAATATGGGATCGATCCCTGCCACCAGCAATGGATCGGAACGATAATTTTTCAACAGAGTGGCGCGTTGTTCACAGATCCGGCCGGCCCTCAGATAGGCAAAGATATCCCCACCGCGGAAGGCGTAGATCGCCTGTTTGGGATCACCCACCATGAAAAACGGGGTCCCCGGGCAGGCAAATACCCTGGAAAAGATGGCATACTGGCTGGGGTCCGTATCCTGGAATTCATCGATCAGACAGGCTTTGTAGCTGTTTCGTATGGCCCGTATCAATTGTCCCGGTTCCTGTATATTGCCTTCTTGGAGACCGCGGGCGATCGGGTTTTCATCCCGTGGTTTATCTAAATCCTTTGGTGTATCCAGGGCCATTGCCAGATCGTTGACAAGATCATCGAAAAAGCAGATGGAACGCTCTTGTTTAATTCTTTCAAGTTCTTCTTTAAAATAGTCCAAAAAACCGATCTTCAAATGAATCAGATTCTGTTCAAAGACCTGGTAAATTTCCAGCAACGTCTGGCACAGATCAAAGAACGGATGATCCGGTGAAGCCATCCCCTGCTTGGTCTTTGACTGCATCCGGGTCTTGGTGAATTTGTATATGGGATCCCCTGTTTCAGACATTTTAAAGATCGTATTCTCGCCTTCCGACTCAATTTTTCGCCGGGTTTGAGCCAGCCAGGTAGGCACGTACCGTTTTGAGTAGGATTGTTTTTTAATGGCCGGATCGGTTTCAATCAACCGGATAATCCGGTCTGATTCCTGTAAAAGGAGGGTTTGAATCTGTCTGACCACCCTGCGGTGTTCCCCAAACCGGTCTACGAATTCGGGAAGGGCCGGAACAAGATGGAGATCCTGCCGTGTAGCCAGGTTGGAAAAAATCTCTGAAAGGGAGTCGGGCGTGAATTGACGGCTGTCCAAAAATCTTAAAAACAGCGGATCCAGCGTATTGATCCGGGATAAAAAATAGTCACAGCAGACCTGTTTTAAAAACGGGGCCCGATCCGGCACCAGCTCGATATCGAAATGGGACCGGCTCTCAAAGGCATTTTCCCGTAATGTCTTCAGACAAAACGAGTGGATGGTCAGGATCGACGCCTGGTCAAAAGATGTGACGGCAGCCCTCAGACGCAGTAACACCCGGGGCAGATCCTTACGGGTTCTGAAGACAGTGACAAGCTCGTCGTCATCAAGCCCTGCCGGCTGTGACAAACCGGTCAGTGTGCGGCGGATGCGCCGGCGGATACGGATCTTAAGCTCTGCGGCAGCCGCTTCTGTAAACGTGACCACCAGGATGGATTCCACGGCATATCCGTCCGCCACCAGGCGTGTGTAAAGCGTTGTGATGGTATAGGTTTTTCCGGTACCGGCACTGGCTTCAATCAGGGTTGTTTTTTCAAGATCGATTTCAAAGGGATTCAAAGGTTTCATTTTTTTATCTCTAAATGATCCAGCAATGGAGAAAAAACCTGCATGGCATTGTCGATAAAGCCGGAGTCAAGAAGAGTCCGGGCGGATTGAAACGGATCATTATTTTCCACGCACAGAGAGACGACACGAT
>JANQML010000380.1 GCA_028280105.1 Desulfobacula sp.
TGATGAAGTCTTGAAAGCGTCTTTAAATTTAAAGCGTTTGTTGTATCGTCAAGTGATTTCATCTTTTATGATAAAATTTTTATGCAACGTTGAGGTTAATTATCTCTTGAGTCTTTTGCCCGCTTGCTTTATACCAGGTCCATGTCTGATTTAATGAAAACACAACGTCCCATGGAGTGGTTTAACCGCCTGCCCTGATGCTGCACCCGTTCATAAAAAAGCTGCCAACGTCTAAAAAGACAACAGTTATTACACCGACACAGGGTGCCCACAAAGCGTACCTGACAGCCAAAGTCTTTCATACCTTGGAGCAGTCCATTGTGGTGGTTCTTAAGAATGCTGTCCAGGCCCATGCGTTTATGGATGATCTGCGGTTTTTCCTGCCGGAAAAAAAGAACCGGGTTCTCTTTTTTCCCGGGTATCATATTTTACCCTTTAAATCCCTGAACTATCACAAAGAGACATCCATCAGCCGGCTGGCGGCCCTGTCCCGGATTCTGGACAACCGGTCTCACCCATTGATCGTTGTTACGGTGGTGGATACCATCCTTCAAAAACTGATTCCCAGAAAGAATCTGGATGCATATGCCGAACTGGTGATGGCCAATGAGGAGGTTGACCGGGACGATTTAATCTTAAAACTTGAAGCAGGCGGGTATATGAAAACCTCCCTTGTGGAAGATCCGGGTGAGTATTCGGTAAGGGGAGGGATTCTGGATGTTTTTTCCCCGGGTGAAACACACCCGGTGCGGATTGAATTTTTCGGCGATCTGGTGGAATCCATCCGGACCTTTTCTCCCTTTTCCCAACGGGGGATCAGAGCAATCGCGGAAACGATTCTGATTCCAGCCACCGAAGCGGTTTTGATCCCGGATGAACTGCCCCACATCCTTGCCCGGCTCAGGCATGCCGGTACCATTGCCGGTATCGGCCCGGATAAGATCAGAGATTATGTAAATGAGACCCGGGAGTTTGGCCGGTTTCCCGGAATTGAAAGCATGCTTTCCATCATCTATGACGACCTGGATACCTTTTTTGATTATATCCGTTCCGACACCCTTCTTTTTCTGGATGATCCGGAGGCGCTTAAAGCCCAGGCCGGCGACTTTGATAATAAGTCTCAATTGAATTATCAAACCACCACAGCGAAAAAAAAACTCTGTGTGCCGCCGGATACGATCAGTGTAAAATGGGATGATCTCTTCCCGGTTATTGACAGGTACCAGACCCTGTCATTTGAACCCTTTGAACTGACCGATTCAACCGATGCCCCGTCCCTGGTTCATGAATTCGAGTATTCGGTTAACACGGATCTGTCTTCCGCCTTGAAGCGGGAAGGGGTGGATGAAAATCCCTTAAGCCCCCTGGTGGATTGGGTGGAGATGCATCAGGAGCAGAAACGGCAGATACTCTGTGTGCTCAACCAGGAATCCCAGGTGAAGCGACTTCTGTCACTGCTTCAACCCTACGGCCTTCTGCCCGGGCCCTGCAACGCCTTTGATATGGAGCAAAAGACGTCCCCGGGGTTTCAGTATCTGACCGGGCATCTGTCATCCGGTTTTGTATTGGAGCACGAAGGGCTTGCCATTGTTACGGAAGAAGAGATATTCGGTAAAAAAAGAGTGCGGCGGCAAAGCCGGGCTTCAAAAGATTTAAAAACCCAGTTCATTACACCGGAAGAGTTGAAAAACGGTGATATCATCGTCCATGTCGAACATGGTGTGGGAGAATACCGGGGCCTTTGCAATCTTAAGATCAATGGGATCAGCCAGGATTTTATCTTATTGGTTTATCAGGATGATGACCGTCTCTATCTGCCTGTCGACCGTATTGAAATGATCGGCAAGTATATCGGGGTCGACGGGTATACCCCGGTACTGGACAAGATCGGTTCAAAAGCCTGGATTAAGTCAAAGGCCAAAGCCAGGGCTGAAGTCGAGAAGATGGCGGCGGATCTGCTGGATTTATATGCCCGGCGAAGAGTGAACAAAGGGTTCGCCTTCAGCCGCCCGGATAATTATTACAACGATTTTGAGGCCGCCTTTCCCTATGAAGAGACCCGGGACCAGTTAAGAGCCATTGATGATGTCCATTTGGATATGGAAAAAGAGAACCCCATGGACCGCCTGGTCTGCGGGGATGTGGGATACGGAAAGACCGAGGTCGCCATCCGTGCCGCTTTTAAGGCGGTCAATGACGGAAAACAGGTGGCCGTTGTCGTCCCCACCACCATTCTTGCGGAACAGCATCTGCTCACATTCAGGGAACGATTCAAAAATTATCCGGTTGAAATTGAGTGCCTGTCACGCTTCAGAAGCCGGAAGGAACAGACCCAGATATTAAAAAAGATGTCCAGCGGCCGGGTCGATATTGTGATCGGCACTCATCGGCTCCTGCAAGGGGATGTGGCGTTTGAATCGCTGGGTCTACTGGTGATTGACGAGGAGCAGCGCTTCGGTGTCAAGCATAAGGAGAGCTTAAAAAAACGGCGGAGCACGGTGGATGTACTGGCACTCACTGCCACACCGATTCCGAGAACCCTTCATCTCTCATTGACCGGTATGCGGGATATCAGTGTGATTACCACACCGCCGGCTGACCGGCAGCCCATTATTTCGTATATCTCCAGATTTGAAGAAACCGTTGCAAAAGATGCCATTGAAAAAGAGATGGCCCGGAACGGCCAGGTCTTTTTTGTCCATAACAATATAAAAACCATTTTTAAGATGGCTCAAAATCTTGAAAAACTGGTGCCAAATGCCAGGGTCGCAGTTGCCCACGGACGGCTTTCCGAATCAGCGCTTGAACAGGTCATGCTTAAATTTGTCAATTTTGAAATTGATGTGCTTGTCTGTACCACGATTGTTGAATCCGGTCTGGATATTCCGTCGGCCAATACCATGATCATCAACAAGGCGGAACGGTTCGGGCTTTCCCAGATCTATCAGTTAAGGGGCCGGATCGGCCGGGGGGACCACCAGGCCTATGCCTATCTGTTTATTTCAGATGAGGACCGGTTGACCAAGGATGCCAAAAAGCGGCTGGCTGCACTGATGGAGCACAGAGATTTGGGGTCCGGGTTCCAGATTGCCATGAAGGACCTCCAGATCCGGGGGGCGGGTACGGCACTGGGGGCCTCCCAGTCCGGCCACATCGCCGCCGTTGGCTATGATATGTTCTTAAAGCTTCTGGACCAGGCCGTTCATGACCTTAAGGGTGAGGATTCCATTGAACCGCTGGAACCTGAAATCAATGTCAGCATGTCCTCGGGGTTTCCCGAGGATTACATTGAGTCGGTTGAACAGCGCTTGACCGTATATCGCCGGTTATCGCGTATCAAGAAAGTATCCGATATTACGGATATGAAAAAAGAACTCATCGACCGGTATGGTAAATTGCCCAAAGAAGCTGAGAACATGCTGTTGAAAATCATGCTCCGGGTCTATTCCATTTCAGCGGCTGTCCAACGGCTGGATTTGAATCCCAATGCATTGACCCTGACCTTTTCCACCCGTCATCGGGCCGTCCCCGTGGATATGCTGAACGCCGTTCTCAGCGGACGTGCCCGATTTGAATGGGCAAAAAAAGATACCATTCTCATTCAATTGGGGGAAAAGAGAAATAATATTTCAAAAGCCCTGTTGGAAACAAGAAATATTCTCAGGGAAATCGTATGAAATAAGTTTAATATCTCATCTGTTAGAGGCCTTTTATCATTTCTTACTTTTTTTATAATTCCCTCTTTATCTTTTCAATAAATTTACTATAATAAGTCAATTTTAGATCTGTACCCAGCATTGTTTTTTGTAATCTCAATCGTTTAATCGGAGTGAAATTATGAAATCTTTGATTCGTACCGACATTTTTTTCCTAAAAAAATTTCTTCATCTGCTTAACCGGGAAATGGTTCCGCTGGAGATCATTGACGTCCACGGCAACCGGTACAGAACCGGTCGAAAAGAGATAAGACACAGGCTGCACATACGGGACAATAAATTTTTTAAAGCCCTTATATCACCGGATGCCTTTGCATTGGGAGATGCCTATGTAAACGGATATTTCGATGTGTCCGGCAATATAAAAGAGTTGTACGAGCTGGTGTGCAATACATTTCTCATCAGGGACCGGCGAAAGAATATATTACAGAGACTGGCTTCATTTTTTCAAAACGATGAAATACGTGAAAAAGAGAATATCAAATACCACTATGATGTCCCATCCCTCTTTTACAGACGCTTTTTGGGCCGGACCATGGGGTATACCTGCGGTTATTATCCGGGTGCGGATACAACCCGGGATGAGGCCCAGTCTCATAAAATGGACATGGTCTGCCGCAAGCTCCGGTTAAAAAAAGATGAATACCTGTTGGATATCGGTTGCGGATGGGGCAGCTTTGCCGTTCATGCGGCCACCCGGTACGGTGTCCGGGTAAAAGGAATCACACTCAGCCGTGAGCAGAAAAAATATGCCGATGACCAGATTAAAAAACTGGGATTGTCCGGGCAAGTAGAGATTCAATTGCTCAATTACCGGCATCTTGGAACGGAAATCTTTGATAAAATATCCTGTATCGGGATGTCCGAACATGTGGGCAAGAAAAATATGCCGGAGTTTTTCAGCCGGGTGAATAAATGCCTCAAGCCCGGTGGACTCTTTATGCAGCACACCATTACAACCAATGAAAAAAGAAAAAAAGGATACGAGAATTCGTTTTTGGATAGATACATGTTTCCCGGCGGAGAATTAATGTTTGAGCACGAGCTGCTGGAAATAGCCGAACAGACCGGGTTTGAATTGTTGAATGCCGAAAATTTCAGACCTCATTATGTCAGAACCCTCAAAGATTGGATCCACGGTATGGAGACAGATAAGAATCGCCTGCTGGAAGTGGTTTCAGAACATGTTTACCGAATCTACCACATTTTTTTTATCGGCTCGATGGTCTCTTTCCGGCAAAAGGAGATCTCATTGTTTCAAAACCTGTTTTACAAGACAAAAGCCGGTGTCGAAGGAACCCTGCCTTTTCACAGCCCCTGGGGTGAACCGTGAGCAGGGGGCAGCTGGATTTAAACCGGTTTGAAAAACAGATATTCAAAACAAAACGGCCGTTGCGTTGTCTTCTCAGATTCTCTTTAACCCTTATGGAAGCAAAACAGACCGGCATTTTATATGGTACCAACCGGTCCGGCCGGTTGTATCTGTCACCTGAAAAATGGGACCGGGGCATGATGCACATGTTTGACGGCGTGGGATCTTTGGGGATCTTTTTTAAATATTTCGGAACAATGATCGTCCGTTTGAAAGGATTGTCACCGGTTCCGCTTTATAAAAACTCATACCTTGGCGGGCGTGTTGATAACATCGGCATCATCCCGTTTGTCCTTCGAAAACACAAGGATTATTATAAAAACGGTCTCAATATTTTGATCATTGATCATATCCCACCACATGATGGGGATGCGGCTTCGGATGTTTCGGTTTTCTCATATGACGGTAAAAGGCTGGATCAACTGCCGGGAATAAAAATCAATACTACCATTGCCCGGTATTTTAACGCACGCAATTTTATTTCCGGTTATATACCGGATTACGGGGCCATTGTATTCAACACCATTTCCTTGGAATTATTAAAAAAAGAATCCGGAGATTTTGTTTTTAAAGATCAATTAACGCATCGGCTGGATATTCTGATGGCTGCGATAGAGATGACGTCCCTTGCCAACATCGGACGGGTAAAGGGCAGACAGACGGCACAGATTATCTGGCGAAAGGAGAAACGGCTGCGCCGGACCGCCCAGCAGTTAAAAGAGAAAAAAAGAGAGCTGTTGGAACAAAAAGCCTATCTTCGATCGGTCGGGGCGGTCAATGAACACCAGTTGAATATGGAACCTGTCAATGTCAACGACGGCATATTTGCATTCATGGACATGGTGGGTTCGGCTGTCATCAGAAAAAAATTTAGCCCCAAAGACTATTTTTTTATCCTCAACCTCTGCGATCAGATCGTTGTGGACACGGCAAATCGTTTCTATTGCCGGGTGGATAATTTTATCGGAGATTCTGTATTTTTACTGAACACCGCCGTTTTTGATGATGAACGGATCGATTATCCCATCGGGCCGGATGAACGCGGGATGCTCATGGTTCTGGCCATGGCATCGGTTTTCCATGAAATCGAACAGTTGAAAGAAGGAAAACATACCATTGACCCGGATGGGCGCGTGAAGGAATTAATCGAGCGGGCCGGGGTCGACGTCCATTTCAGGGCAGGAATCGATTGCGGTTCTGCCATCATCGGGCCGCTTGGCAGTGAAAAAAGAAAGATTGTGACTGCCATTGGGAAAGCCGTCAATACGGCGTCACGGCTTGAAAGCAGCGGGGCGAAACAAAAAATTCATCTGAGCCGGAAGATGATGACGGTGCTTGAAAACGGCTGGGTGACCACCGAGACAAAAATGATTAAAAAAGCGATTGCAGCATCGCAGAATAAAACAGAGATCCCAACGGAGAGAAATATGGGTTTCTTTGAATTTTATAAAGCGGTGTTCAATCTTAGGCAGGATGTGGTCGAGCAGCAGACCAACATTTCTTACAAAGAGTATGCGCAAAAAAAGACATATCTGCTGCAGACCGTCAACACGTTGGAAAACCGTCCGGCAAATCAACCCATAGATCTGGCCGGTTACCAGAAAACCCATTAGGCAGCTGTGATTTTTTATATTTCAATCCCTTGATTCTAAAAAGTTTATCTTTTTTGGATAAATTGTTGTGAATGGTCTTCCAACGCTTTCATAATGCGACGGGTCAATTGACCCGGAACCCCATTGCCGATCCGGGTGTTGTCAACCCGGACAACCGGGACAACTGCTTTATTGGTTCCGGTGATGAAAACCTCTTGTGCCGCTAACAGGTCTTTTAGTTGAATCGGTGCTTCCCGAACCGTGCAAAATTGATTTGAAAGGGATAAAACAGCCTGGCGGGTAATTCCTTTCAGCACCCCGCTTTCCGGGGTGACCAATGTATTTTCAAAGATAGCAAACAGATTACTGGTTGCCCCTTCCAGCACCTGGTTTTTCCGGTTGACATAAATGACTTCGACGGCATCCTGTTTTTTTGCTTCTTTCAAGGCCAGTGTTGCCGAAATGTAAGAGGTGACCTTTGTGTCAGGAAGATCCCGCTCCTGACGGGTCGTAATCACTTTGACTCCGTGGGAATACCACGCGTCGGGCAGGGGTGCCATATCCGTAACAAGGATAACGAGTCTGGGAGCCCCTTTTGGATACATATAATCAGGGCTGGAACCCCCTGTGATAACAATTCGGATATTGACTTCCGATTTTAGCGCATTTTTTTTAAGCGTTTCATATACGATATCAATGAGTTCACCCTGTGACCAGGGAAGGGAGAGACCGATTCCGTTTGCCGATTTTTCAAGGCGTTCGACATGTTCGTTTATCAAATAGGGTTGCCCGTTAAACGTTCGCATGATGTCGCAGACCCCGAACCCCCGCAGAATGGCAAGGTCGTCCACCGGAAGAGCTGCTTTTTCAGACGGCACAAACCGGCCGTCCACATAATATATTTTCATGAGTGTATTGTTCCGTATCTTGAAAGTTTCTCCTGTCTATAGTACACAAAAAAGGAGTATACAATAATACCGGAACTTGTAAAGGGATTGAGCTGCCCCAAATCCACCATCAAATTTTCGTATATATGGTTTGAGTCATGGGTTTCGTACTATCCCTGGCCATCAGCAAGGTGCCGGATGCAAGGCGGCAAGGAGTGACGACTGAGGGCGTATCAGCCATACTCCGCAGGGAGGAACGACCGCAGGCAACGCGGCAGGCGGGACCGTATGGTGGATCAGGGCTGCCGGTTTTCCATCCAGCGTCGACCCCAAACCTAACGCAACCAAGCTTATAAAAGAACAGATGACCAAGGTGTAAGATGAATGACAATTTATGATGGAATAAAATACAACCTAAAAGGGGTCTTTCTTTCGTTAAAAACACCGAAGCTGATGATTTTGGGTCTGCTCCGTTTTTTTATCGTGCTGCTGTTTACCCTTATTCTATCCGGGCTGATTTTATTCTGGCATGAGCAGATACTGGCCATGATCTGGAAAATGCCCGAGAGCGGATGGCTGATATATGTATGGAAGTTGACATCCTGGCTGTTGTCCCTGTTTCTGGCCGGGGTTTCAATGGTGATTGCCTATTTGTTAGCACAATTATTTTTTTGTGTTTTCATCATGGATTATATGTCCAGGATTACGGAAAAAATCGTTTTAGGTGATGAGGCCCTGCCTGATCCCGGATCGTGGTTCGGATTTTTCATCTATTTGGTTAAACAGGAAATCCCGCGCGCTGTCTTGCCGGTTCTCATCTCCATTTTTATTATGCTTGCCGGTCTGTTAACGCCAATCAGTCCGATTCTTATTATTGTCTCGTCCATTACGGCATGTGTATTTCTTGCCTGGGACAATACCGACCTTACACCGGCCCGGCGGATGATATCTTTTAAAGAACGGTTCTCCTTTTTAAAAAAGAATTTGGGATTCCATATCGGTTTCGGTCTGTTGTTTCTCATCCCCTGGTTGAATATTCTCTTTCTTTCGTTTGCTCCGGTCGGTGCGACTCTGTACTATCTGGACAAGGAAAAAAATAAGTGAATCGGATTTTTATATCATGATGGATATTAGACTGAAAAACCGCCCGATTGAAATATCAAAATCAGATATAAAATCTTTACCCGAGGAGGAAAAAATAATCGTTTGTGCAAGGTGCCTGTTTCCGGTAACAGACCCTTCCAAACAGATGGCGGTTAAGGGATCCTTTTCTCATATTTTTGCCAATCCTCACGGCCATGTATTTGAGATCGGATGTTTTTCCGATGCAGACGGTTGTATTTCCGCATCACCTAAATCAGACGAATTTTCTTGGTTTTTAGGCTTTGAATGGCAGATCGGTATCTGTAAAAATTGTGCCGGACACCTGGGTTGGATCTTCACCTCACGGGACGAACGGTTTTACGGACTCATTCTTGAAAAAATAATTTTCCCTTAAAAAACCTTTTGACAATCTTTTAATTCTTTATATACTAATACAAAGTTCATAACAGAATATTGAACGGAAATTCAGTTCCTTAAAGTTCCCACCCACTGTATTATACCGAATGTTTGAATTTTAAAACCGTTAACACCGTTAACTCGGAAAAAGAGGAGGATATAATGGCTCATGCAAAAAGTGTACACACCAAACGATCCCCGGTGGACAGGCGGAGTCCGGTAGACAGGCGGATTATTGACATGGGACCCGGTTACCCGTCCGGTGAAAGAAGGGGCGGCTACAAAGATAGAAGAAAGGGGTGGGAAGACCGGTTTGGCTGGGAAAGAATTTCAAGGTGGAGCAGTTCACCCATATATATTGACATACCCTGATTTATTCGCAGCTGTACCAACTAAATAATCGTATCGTTCGCTCCTGTTTTATCCCTAGAAAATAGACCATAGTTTTAGAAAATCGGTCCTTTTTAAATTTAAAATCAAAAGCTTGTACATCTGTTAAAAGATATCGGTCTTTTTTTAATGTACAAAGATACCACCCAAATCCACCATCAAATTTTTGTTTGGCATGTGAGCCATGGGTTTTCACCCCCTCCCTGGCCACCGGCAAGGTGCCGGATGCAAGGCGGCAAGGAGTGACGAGTGAGG
>JANQML010000045.1 GCA_028280105.1 Desulfobacula sp.
AGGACATCCAATGAAACGGTCCGATATTCAGCCGGAATATGACGTGGTGATTGCCGGCGGCGGCATTACCGGCGCCGGTATCTTCAACCTGGCTGTAAAAAAAGGGTACAAGGCCCTTCTTGTTGAGGCAAATGATTTTGCCTGGGGCACCTCGGGCCGGTCATCCAAAATGGTTCACGGCGGATTGAGATACCTGAAACAGGGGCGGTTTTTAATGACCCGGGCCGCGGTAAAAGAACGGGAACGCCTGCTGAAACGATACCCCGGACTGGTCACGCCCCTGCCGTTCATCATGCCGGTGTTTGACCATTACGGTCCGTCCCGGTCTGCCATGACCCTGGGCCTCTCCCTCTACAGCCTCATGGCCGGAAAAAAACAGCACCGAACCTATACACCCGACCAGGCCATTGAACGGATTCCCTTTGTCAGACAGGTTAACCTGGTGTCGGCGGTGGGATTTCAAGACGGGCAGGTGGATGATGCCCGCCTGGTGCTGAGATTGATTTTTGATGCCTGCAGGACCGGTGGGAACGCCCTGAACTATCTACAGGTGACCGGTGTTGAAAGAAACCGCAGCAGACATGTGGCAGGGGTAAACCTTACGGATAAAATCACCGGAAAATCCATGACGGTAAAAACCAAAGCCGTGATCAATGCCACCGGTGCATGGGCAGAGAAACTGCAGCCTTCTCCGGTAAAAGGGTATCATATCCGGCCGCTGCGGGGCAGCCATCTCGTCTTTCCCGGCAAACGGCTGCCCATTGACCGGGTCATCAGCTTTATCCACCCCCGGGATCTGAGACCGGTTTTTTTGTTTCCCTGGGAAGGGTCTGTCTTTCTGGGGACAACCGATGTGGATCATGATCCGGATGACAGGTCAGAACCCTTGATTACAAGGGATGAAACCGATTATTTAATGGAAGGGCTGGCCTTTATTCTTCCCGGCACGGCTCTCTCCCTGGATGACTGCACGGCTTCCATGGCCGGTGTCAGGCCGGTGCTGAGCAGAAAAAAGAAAGCGGCATCCAAAGAATCGAGAGAACATGTGATCTGGGCGGATCGGGGACTGATTACCGCCACCGGGGGAAAGCTGACCACCTTCCGGTTGCTGGCAGCAGCGGCGTTGAAAAAGGCCCGGGCCTGGTTACCGGCCCCCGGCCCGCCACAACCGGAATCCCCGGGAGATGACCACCGGTTCCCCCTGTCCGCCCAATCAGGCAACGCCCTTTCCAACGGATTAAAGTCCCGGATTTTCGGACGGTACGGAAAAATGGCCGGCCGGATGATTCTCAACCGCCGGGACGACAGAGGGTTTCAAACCATTGGAGAGACATCCGGGGTGTGGGCGGAACTCTGCCATGCTGCCGAGCATGAATCTGTTTATCACCTGTCGGACCTTATGCTCAGGCGGACCCGGATCGGCCTTTTTCTTCCCAACGGCGGCAGCCATCTCCTGGACCGGGTTGAATCCCTGTGCCGGCCGTTTCTGCCCTGGGATACAAAAAAATGGACCGCGGAAAGAAAAAAGTACATACAGGTGTGGCAACGCTTTTATTCACCGCCAAAGACCGGATGAGGAGAGACGATTTGGAATCTCAAACCCTTCTTGCCATCGATTGCGGCACCCAGAGTCTGAGGGGCGTCCTCTTTGCCCGTGACGGCAGTCTGCTGACCCGGGCCCAGGTTGAATACACCCCTTATTTCAGTTCACAGCCGGGATGGGCGGAGCAGGACCCGGAGCTATACTGGAACAGTCTGATTTCGGTCTGCGGTGAATTGAAAAAAATAAACCCGGCCGGATTTAAGGCCGTTGCCGGGGTCGGGGTGACCACCCAGCGGGCCAGCATGGTGAATGTAGACCTGAACGGTTTTCCCCTTCGTCCGGCGATTTTATGGATGGATCAGCGAAAGGCCGAACCGGTCTGGGGCCAGACCGGCCTGTTAAGTGCCGGATTTCATTTACTGGGACTTAAAAAAAAACTGGCTGACAATCAATCCTCGGGCAAATGCAACTGGATCAGACAGCATCAGCCCGGTATCTGGGAAAAAACCCATAAATATCTCCAGATTTCAGGATTTTTAAATCACCGGCTGACCGGACAGTTTTCCGATTCCACGGCCTCCCAGATCGGACATATCCCCTTTGATTATAGAGAACAGATCTGGTCCCGGCGGTTTACCCTGACCCGGAAAATCTTCCCCGTTGAACCGGATAAACTGCCGGATCTGGTCGCTCCCGGGGAGCGGATCGGAACCGTTACGCCGGCGGCCGCCGAACAGACCGGCCTGGAACCGGGGCTGCCCGTCATTGCCTGCGGTTCGGACAAGGGGTGTGAAACCCTGGGAGCCGGGTGTATATCCCCCCGGATGGTCAGCCTGAGTTTCGGCACCACGGCCACGGTTCAAACCGTGTCCGACACCTATGTGGAGCCCATCAGATATCTGCCGCCCTATCCGTCCGTGGTGCCGGGTTGCTACAATCCCGGGATTGAAATCTTCAGGGGATTCTGGATGATCTCCTGGTTCAAAAAGCAGTTTGCACACAAGGAGGCGGAAGAGGCCGAAAAAACAGGCCAACCGGTTGAAGAGGTGCTGAACCAATGCCTTGAACGAACCGATCCCGGCGCAATGGGCCTGGTGGTGCAACCCTATTGGGGGCCGGGCCTGGATCACCCGGATGCCAAAGGCGCCATGATCGGATTCGGGGATGTGCACACCAAAGACCATGTCTACCGTGCCATGATCGAAGGGCTGGGGTTTGCCCTGTATGAAGGGATACTCACCCTTGAGAAAAAGACGGGCCAAAAAATGGAACGAGCCGCTGTTTCCGGTGGTGCATCCCAGAGTGACGCGATCTGTAAAATCACGGCCGACATCTGTAATCTTCCCATGGTAAAAACAGAGACCCATGAGACCTCTGCACTGGGTGCGGCCATCCTTGTGGCCGCGGGCCTGGGATGGTATCCGAACCTGGACAGCGCTGCCCGCCGAATGGTCAAAGTAAAAACCGTTTTTGAACCCGACAAAAAGAACGCCGCCGTATACCGGCAACTCTATTCACGGGTCTACGCAAAGATGTATGGCGCACTCAAACCCCTATATTCACAAATTAAAGAGATTACAGGATACCCCAAATCATGAAATCAAGACCAGACGACACCACTCCCGGCTGGATCGAGCAGGAACCCGAGCCGTTCTCTTTTCGATCCATCTTCAAATGGGGGGCAAAGGATCGGTTTAAACATCCGAGCACCGGGTTTTTAAACATCATCAAACAGGAGCTGGGATTATCGCAGGCCGATCTTAAATCCGTTGCCCATACCGGAAATGAACGGGTCGGCGATCACCAGAAACCCGGGCTCCGGCCGGAAGAGATTCAGACCTTTGAAACCATTGTCGGAAAAGACAACCTCTTCCTGGACACCTATTCCCGGCTCAAGTACACCACCGGTAAATCCATGGAAGAGATATATGCCTTGCGGCATCAGACCATCGGTCAGATCTGTGACGTTGTCCTCCATCCGCGGAACAAACAAGATATTAAACGCATCGTTTCGTTCTGCCATGAAAAAAAGATACCCGTCCATGTTTACGGGGGCGGCAGTTCGGTCACCCTGGGGCTCAGATGCCTGAAGGGCGGGGTGACACTGGTGATGAGCACCCATATGAACCGGCGGGTTGCCTTTAATGAAACCAACCAGACGATTACGGTTGAACCGGGCATGATGGGCCCGGATTACGAAGCCCTTTTAAACCGGGCCCCGGAAGAGCTGGGCGCGGAAAACAGGTATACCGGCGGTCATTTTCCCCAGAGTTTCGAATTCTCCAGCGTGGGCGGATGGGTGGCCGCCCTGGGATCGGGACAGGCCTCTTCCTATTACGGGGATGCCTGTGATCTTGTGATCAGCCAGGAGTATGTCACGCCAACAGGCAGTTTTAAAACCCACGATTTCCCGGCCACAGCCACCGGCCCCAAACTCAACGATATCATGAAAGGCTCTGAGGGGTGTTTTGGGGTCCTGGTGGGGGTGACCCTGAAAATATTTCCCTTTTACCCGGAGGCTGCCAACCCGTTTGCATTTATGTTTCCTGATCTTCAATCCGGTATCCGGGCCGCCCGTCAGATCAGCCAGGCCGGATACGGAATGCCGTCCGTCCTGCGCTTGTCCGATCCGGAAGAGACCGATGTGGCCATGAAGATGTACGGACTGGAAGGCGGTCTCCCGGACCGGTTCATGCGATTAAAAGGGATGAATCCGGGGTCCCGCTGTCTGCTCATGGGGCAAACCGAGGGGGAAAAAGCATTTTCAGACACGGTTTTCAGGCAAATTAAAAAAACGGGAAAATCCTGTCAGGGGCTCTATCTGACCGGATATCCCATGAAAAAATGGCAGAAGGGGCGGTTTTCCGACCCCTATATGCGGGATGCATTAAATGATTTCGGCATCCTCATTGATACCCTTGAAGCATCGGTGACATGGGAAGATTTAAGCAATCTCCATTCACAGGTAAGGGCCTATATCAAAGGGCATACGCACACCATCTGCATGACCCATGCCTCGCATTTTTATGCCCAGGGAACCAATCTCTACTTTATTTTTATCACCCGGATGGATGATCCGGACCGGTTCATCCGGTTTCAACGCGGTATCATTGAAAAAATTTTAGAGAATAAGGGCTCACTGAGCCACCACCACGGGGTGGGGAAGATGATGGGGCCCTATATGGAGGCCCACCTGGGAACCGTCCAGATGGATGTGCTGCGGGCAATCAAACGTCATTTTGATCCCCACGGTATTATGAATCCAGGCGGGCTAGGGCTGTAAATCAGGATGGAATGGCTATTCCAGTGCTGCCGATACCGGTGTCATCTTAGGGCGTTAACAAAAGGGTGACCGGCATCGGCAGCTGGAACACGGTTGACATATTAAATCAGGGACAGCAGGTAAAAAAGAAGACAGACATTCAGGACCCAGAAAACGGCTTTGGCTGACCCGAGACTGACGGTGTTATTTTTTACATCTGCTGAAAGCAGTCCGTACCGGACGGAACGACTTGAATCTTCGGGTGTTATAAAGTAGACCAGTATGCCGATGATATGGTGTAAGGTATGTTTCATGTCAAACCCTCCTTATATCGGGATTGTTTCGGCCCTGTCCAGGGGTGTCTTTAAAAGTCATCGTCTGACACATTCCTCTGCGACCGTTAATTGAAAATATAAACCTGATATGGTATTTAGTAAAATTAAAACAATTAACCCCTAGGGTAAGCAGGGCTAATGATTCCCGACTTAAACCGACTCAAGGTCTTTTACTATACATTTCATACCCAGAGTGCAGCCAAGGCGGCCGGAGAGCTGAACATCACCCCGTCCGCCGTAAGCCAGGCCCTGGCCAAACTGGAGGACGAACTCAAGGTCTTTTTGTTTACCCGCCTTCACAGGAGACTGGTCCCCACGTCTGCGGGAGAGCAGTTGTTTGAAGTGGTGGCCCCGTTTATCCGGGAGCTGGAAAACCGGGTTCAGGCCATTCAGCAGTCCCGGGAAACACCGTCGGGCATCCTGCGGATCGGTTCACCCATTGAGTTCGGTAAATCTTATTTTCCGGGGCGGTTTGCCCGGTTCAGAAAAAAATACCCGGATGTCGTCTTTTCCATGAAACTGGGCGTACCGGTTCAGATTTTCCCCATGATCAATGAAGGAGAGCTGGATTTCGGGCTTGTGGATATCTTTCTGACCCGGGAGCAGATGCTGGGTGACCTGGGCAAATACAGTATCGAACCCATGATCGATGAGGAGGTGATCATGGCCTGTTCCGACCGTTATTATCAGCAGGAGATTAAAAAGGATCACTCGTTTAAAAATCTGGTCCGAAAAGAGTATATATCCTATCAGAAATCGTCTCTGACCCTTCGCAACTGGTTTAAACATCATTTTAACAAGTTCTCTGTCGAACTGAACCGCGTCATGACCGCAGACAGCCACCAGGCCGTTATTAACGGCATTAAAAGCCACCTGGGTCTGGGGGTCGTTGCCGCCCACATTGTCAAACCGGACATAGCCAAAGGTCGGATTGTCCCCATCCGCACCGCTAAAAAAGACGTCATCAACACCATTGCCCTGGTCCAGCTGCAGGATAAAATCCCGACCCTGACCGAAAAAACCTTTATCCGTTTCCTAAAAGAAGATATCCAATCATCCGGTTATTTTGTGGAATATCCGTCACCTGAAACCTGAATCTGCCACGAATAATCTACGCCCGACTTATACCCGGACAAATTCAACCCCGATGCCGTCATCACTCTTTCTAACGATCTTTCCCCAATGTTTTTGAGGTGCTCCGCCGGCCGGTTGAAAGGTCAGTGTTAAAAATTCATTCACCTGATACCGGTTCGGTGAAAATGATTTCAAAAAGATGCCGGACGCACTGTAGTTTGCAGAAACCTCTTTGAACAACCGGCCGTTCAATACAAAGTCAACCAGGGTCTGAATGCAATGCCGGGTGTGGTTTCGCTTCTCTTTTTCTGTTCCAAAGGATTCAGCAGATACGGTTTCCGGTGTCTGATTCCCGGATGCCGTCACCACCTTTTCAGCACTGATTTTTTCATCCCAATTGACCGGCAAACCCTTTTCCCCGATAAACAGGGTTTCGGCATGAATGGTGATTCCGGGTTGCCGGGCACCGTCTTCTTTTTTTTGATACAGGCCTTTAACGAACCGGATGGTCCATATGGCTAAAAGAAACATCAATAAGACCCATATTAAAACCATATATATTATATTTGTATCCATCTTTAATCTCCAGTCATTTCAACGTATACAGCAATCGGATCACCTCTACCGATTAAAATGCTTTCCTCAGGGTATTGGGTTCTATTATTTCCCCCCCGGGTATCACCGGGAATGGACAAAAATGGCAGCAATCCGGAGAATAGTAAAACCAGGTTGATTTGAAGCCGTTTCATCGCACCCCTTCCCTGATCATAAAATACCTTTCGATAAAATGGTCGATGAAAGTAAAAAAACCTTACACTCTTATTTAATCCCGTGATACGTATAGACCCAAATGTGCCGAACCATATATGGCACATATTTTGAATTAAATTCCCTACAGATAATAACCGAAATTCAAACAGATGATTACAGGAGATGACCATGGAAGATCCGACTCCACTGAAAGGGACCTTTGACATTAGCGCCATGATCGCCGGTATGTCTCCGGCCAGAGCCAAAAAGGGCAAACTGGTCAGCAGCCGGGAAGCCATCACGTTGATCAGAAGCGGCAGTACGGTTGCCACCGGCGGATTTGTGGGCATCGGATTCCCGGAACAGATCGCCGTGGATCTGGAGGCATATTTCCTGGAAACCGGTACCCCGAGGGATCTGACACTCGTCTATGCCGCCGGGCAGGGAGACGGCGGTGAAAAGGGACTGAACCATTTGGGCCACGAAGGTCTGGTGGACCGGGTGATCGGCGGCCACTGGGGGCTGGTGCCCAAACTCCAGAAACTGGCCATTGACAACAAAATCAAGGCCTACAACCTGCCCCAAGGCGTCATCTCCCACATGTACAGGGACACGGCTGCCGGAAAACCCCGAACCATTACATCGGTGGGACTGGGCACCTTTGTCGACCCCATGAACGGCGGCGGTAAAATAAACGAACTCACCACCGAAGACCTGGTGGAATCCGTTGAGTTCGACAACACCCGGTATCTGGCATACAAAACCATTCCCATCGACATTGCCCTTTTAAGGGGAACCACGGCGGATTCCGACGGCAATATTACCATGGAAAAAGAGGCCTTAACCCTGGAATCCCTTGCCATTGCCACAGCAGCCAAAAACTCCGGCGGATCTGTGATTGTCCAGGTGGAGCGCATGGCCCAGAGCGGCACCCTGAATTCCAGGGATGTTAAAATTCCGGGAATCCTGGTGGACTGTGTCGTCCTTTCCAACCCGGAAAACCACTGGCAGACCTTTGCCCACCCTTATAACCCCTCTTTTTCCGGCGAGATAAAAACCCCCATGCAGGCCATCGCCCCCATGGAGATGAGTGAGCGAAAGATCATTGCCAGACGGGCCTCACTTGAGCTGAAACCCAATGCCGTGGTCAACCTGGGGATCGGAATGCCTGAAGGGATTTCAAGTGTTGCAAATGAGGAGCAGGTTCTGGACTACTTGACCCTGACGGCCGAACCCGGTGTAATCGGCGGGCTTCCCGCCGGCGGCCTGAACTTTGGCGCGGCAACCAACACAGAGGCGCTGGTGGATCAGCCCTCCCAGTTTGATTTCTATGACGGGGGCGGGCTGGATGTGGCATTTCTGGGGCTTGCCCAGTCCGACCGCCACGGCAATCTGAATGTGAGCAAATTCGGGCCAAAGCTGGCCGGTGCCGGCGGATTTATCAACATCAGCCAAAATGCCAAAAAGGTCATCTTTGTCGGAACGTTTACGGCCGGGGGCCTTAAGGTCTCCGTAAAACAAGGGCGCCTGGTTATCGAAAAAGAGGGACGATTCAAAAAGTTTGTAGACCAGGTGGAACATGTGACATTCAGTGGAGATTATGCCGTAAAAAAAGGCCAGCCCGTGCTTTATATCACGGAGCGATGCGTTTTCGAGCTGACCCGAAAAGGGATGGCCCTGATTGAAATCGCGCCGGGTGTTGATCTTGAAAAAGATATCCTGGCCCACATGGATTTCACGCCGATTATGGAGGGTCTGCCGGCTCTCATGGAAGAACGGATCTTCACGGACTCTCCCATGGGGTTGAAAGATATGCTGCTGGACCATCCCCTGTCCCGGCGGCTGGTTTATCTTGAAAAGGAAAATCTCTTCTTTGTTAACTTCGAAGGCCTTAAGATTAAAAACAACCGTCACATCGAAGAGATCCAAGATGCGGTTTCAGCCAAACTCAGTCCCCTGGGCAAACGGGTATACGCCATTGTCAACTATGATCATTTCACCATCGATCCCGACCTGATGGATGCCTATTCAGGGATGGTCAAAGATGTGGTGGACAGGTTTTATCTGGGTGTCACCCGGTATTCATCCAGCGCCTTTGCCAGGATGAAAATCAGCAACGCCCTGGAAAAAAACAATCTGGCGCCGCAGATGTATGAAAATTCACAGGCAGCCGGACAGGAGCTAAAAAAGATGTAGGGCCGGGTAAAAAGTTGGGATCAGGCAGACCTGTGTAGCCGTTTTGATACACATCGTCTCTTCTTTTACGGGTTCAAAGGAATGCTGTATTTTTTCAGTTTTTTATAGAGCAATGTCCGGTGAATGCCCAGCTTTCTTGCCGCCCTGGCCTTATTATACCCGCAGCCGGTAAGTGTTTTTTTTATCATTTTTCTTTCCACGTCCTGTTGAGCGCTTCTTAACGAATCCGGTGCTGCAGGATCCGGCTCATTTTCCCGGGGGTGCAGATAAAACGGCAGATCGTCCATATTGATGACCGGACCGTCCAGCATGGAAAGGGTTCGTTCCAGCACATTGGACAGCTCTCTCACATTGCCCGGCCAGGGGTGCCGGGACAGGGCATTCAGTGCTGTTTCCTCAATCCTGATATCACCGTATAGATCCGCCCTTTCAGCCATTCGTTCAAGCAGTTTTTCAGTTAAAAGCGGGATATCCCCTGTCCGGTCTCTCAGCGGGGGAATGTGCAAAGGGATGACATTCAGCCGATAGTAGAGGTCCCTTCGAAAACCGCCCTGGTCGACCATTTGAGTCAGATCCCGGTTGGTGGCGGTGATCAACCTGAAATCCGATTTAATAATCTTATTGCCGCCGACCCGCTCAAATTCTTTGTCTTCAAGGACCCGGAGCAGCTTGGGCTGCATCTCCAGCGGCATATCCCCGATTTCATCCAGAAAGATACTGCCCTGGTGAGCCAGTTCGAATTTCCCGGGTTTTCCGCCGGTTCTGGCCCCTGTAAACGCCCCCTTATCATACCCGAACAGCTCGGACTCCAGCAGGTTATGGGGGATGGCGGCGCAGTTGATCCGGACAAAGGGGTGAACTTTTCTGGCGCTGGAATGATGAATGGCCTGGGCAAATAATTCTTTTCCCGTGCCGCATTCCCCGCTGATCATGACCGGAAAACTGTTTGACGTCGCCCTGAGGGCTTCTTTTTTCAGACTTTTCATGGGCAGGCTGTCACCGATGATGCTGTCGAATGTGTACCGGCAGGACCTCAGATTCAGCAGCTCGGCCTCATAAAGTTTGACCTTTGATTCCAGCAGGTCAATTTTTTTTGCCAGTTTTGTCACCTGTCGCAGATCGCTGAACATGACCAGGCCGAAAACCGCAATCACCCTGCCGTCTTTTTTCACCGGAATCCGCTGTACCACGATACTCTCGCCCTTGATTTCTTGAATATGGTTGATTTCCGCTTTTCCGGTCTGCCCCACGATGTGCATTCTTGAATTCTCCACAACAGTTGTGCAATGCCGCCCGAACTGTTCTTCTGCTTTCAGATTGAGATACCTGCCGTAGGGCCGGTTCATATAGACAACATATCCGTCAGGATCGGTGATCATGATACCGTTTTGAACGCTGTCAAAGATCCGCTGGAACAGGTCGGCATCCATTTGAACGGTTCCGGACCCTTTTTTTAATGACCGGTTTTTCATCTTCAGCACCTCCTGTGGTCACACCTGTAGCATTTATTCAACAAGTAGACTTTTTGATACACTGCTACATAGACCAATCCAATAAAATTGTCAATCCATCACCCAGCAACAATTCCGGTATAAGGACATTTACCGGGTATCTTCCGTCTCCCGGTATACTGAGTAAGCCAATGGCCTGTTCTTTGCAAACCCTGTTCTTTGCATCTGTAATTAGGACGTTAAGATGAAACAGGGACGCCGGTTCATCGACATTTTTAACACAAAAAGGAGAGTATCATGAAAAAAAGGGTTTTATTTTCACCTCTGGCCATTATCATTTCAATCGCCTTTCTCTTATCCAGCACCAGCCTGTACGCCCAGGAAAAAGAAAAAAAGATCATGCTCAAGGTTCCGGTCTGCTTTGCCACGGTCCTTCCCGGCCTTGGCACCACCATGCCTTGGGTGGCGGAGAGAATTGAAGTCGCCAGCGGCGGCAGTTTGAGAATGAAGGTTTATGAGCCGGGAAAACTGGTTGCACCTTTTGAAATCCTTGATGCTGTCTCCAAAGGAAAGATCAACGGCGGATACTCCATCTCCGGCTACTGGGCCGGAAAGATTCCGGCAGCCCCGATTTTTTCAGCCATTCCCTTTGGCCCGGAAGCAGGAGAGTTTCTGGCATGGATGTACTACGGCAATGGAATGAAATTGTACCAGGAAATGTATGACCAGGCCGGTTACAATATAAAAGTATTTCTCTGCGGTATCATTGCACCGGAGACATCGGGATGGTTCTCCAAACCGATCAATTCACTGGAGGAGTTGAAGGGACTGAGGATGCGGTTTTACGGCCTTGGCGGAAAAGCATTGGAAAGATTGGGCGTCTCCACGAGTATCCTGCCGGGCGGGGAAATCTTTCCGGCCCTTGAGAAAAAGGCCATTGAGGCCACCGAATTTTCCATGCCCGCCATTGACAAACGGCTGGGATTTCATAAGGTCACCAAATATAATTATTTTCCGGGATGGCACCAGCAGGCCACGGTATTCGAACTTTTGATCAACAAAGATGTATACAACAGTATGAGTGCCCAGCAAAAGATGATCATGGAACTGATCACCAAGGCAGCCACAGTGGATGCCTTTGCCATGACAGAAGCCATCCAGGCGGCTGCGATGCGGGAAAACGTCGAGAAACACGGGGTTAAAATCATGTACTGGTCACAGGAGATGCTCGACGCCTTTCACACGGCCTGGAAGGAAACAGCAGAAGAACAGGCAAATGAAGATCCCTTTTTTAAAAAGGTCTGGGATGATATCTCAGCCTTCCGGGCAGAGTATAAACTATGGCAAACCTATGGCTTCCTGCCCCGGCCGGAACCGCCGAAATAATCCGGTCACGACTTTGTAACCCTTAAAAAATGGCATCACCGGCCCCGGCAGAAAAAAATAACGCACCATTATTTTTTGGACAGACCCATGAAACCAGACACCTTCATGAAAACAGACATCCTATCCTGCCGGGGCCGGTGGCATACATTAGAAAAAAATACCATTTTCATCAGCCTCCCGAGAAACCCATCCCATTTAATCCCCGAAATATATAGTTGCCGTTTAGATAGGGGTTTTTCCTGTATAGGGAATCACCCCCGGTGGAATTTTATCCAGGGAAAACCCTTTGGGTTTGGTCATCCGGGGATCATCGTAAATCGATTTCATGAGCGACTCCCGGACATCCGGATGGGAGATGCTGGCAATGGCAAGCCCTTTAAAACCGGTGGTCAAATCTCTTAAATCAGCGATTCCGTACTCGGTTACAATGACGACACCGTCATAGGCAGAGGCGGTCAGGGTGATGCCGGACGGTGCTGCCGTTACAATCTTTGATTTTCCGTTTCCGGCCAGGCTTTTCATTGCAATCACCGGGGTGCCGTACTTTTTATGGCTCAAGGCCCGTATGAAATCCGGCTGGCCGCCCACCCCGCCGTAATAGTGCATGGGATCGATAAAATCCGCCCATACGTTTCCGGACAGATCCACGCCAATGGCTGTATTAATCGATAAAAAGGGGGCGCAATCCCGGATGGTCGGGGAAATATTGGTATAGGTGCAGGGCCGCATCTGGACCTGGGAACGCATATGGACATAGTCATACAGGGCCTGTGATCCCATGATCAGGCTGGTGGTGCTGTATCCGGTATTGATCTTCTTTCGCTTGTTGTTAATGATGCCTTTTTGCTGAAGGTGCATCAAACCGTCTCCATAAAGTTCGGTCTGGACCCCGAGATCTTTCACCCCGGAAGAACTGATAATACCCACCACGGCATCGGGAATTTTTCCCAGTCCCACCTGGAGCGTGGTGCCGTCTGTCAAAAAATGCTCGGTGATCATCTCCCCGATCCGTTTTTCAGCCCCCGGAAGATCGTCAAAATCCGGTGCGTCAAACGCGTATACGGGCTTGACCCCGTCTTCAATGATATAGTCGATGTCCTGGCTTGATATCACGCTCTGCCCCTGGGTAAAGGGCATGGACGGGTCCAGTTCGGCAATGACCACGGACGCGGTTTCCAGGGCAGAGTGGATGGCGTCCACCGACAGCCCCAGGCTGTATTCTCCGGTTAACTCGTTTTTTCGCACCTTCATGATCACCACATCGATCTCATAGGCGCAGCCCGTTCCGATTAACCGGTCCATGGTTCCCAGGGTGCAGGGCAAATAATAGGCCCGGCCGGCATTGGCCGCCTCCCTCACATCTCCGCCTGAAAAAATGGAATATGCCTTGACCCGGTCTTGAAGTCCCTCTTCAACATAGGGCACATCTCCGTGCAGCAGGATATGGATCATCTTCATAAAGGGCAGTTTTGAACTCTCTTCTTTTATGGCCTCGGTCAGAGCCGAGAGGCTAGTCGTGGGGGTGGCTGAATTGGAACCGACATAACAATTGATGTTCTTTCTTTTTCCAAAGTGTTCAACCAGAATCCTGCCGATGTGACCGGATTTTATTTTCTTGGGTTTTGCTTTCACTGTCAGACCTTCTTTTATGGGGTTGGGGAGATCACGGCAGTTTGCTATGCACCGTTATCTCCATCTTTTTTATTCAAAAATTCAATGTTTGATTATACCTGTGCATAATTAATTGGGCAACCCGCCGGTTTCCCCCTAATTTCTCATTGACATATCCATATTAATACCATATTAATACGGTATTAATTTAAAGGAGGCTTCATGGTTGACATAGAGGTTGACAAAAAATCCGACAGACCCTTATATGTCCAGATTCGGGACCATCTTAAAACCGCCGTTACTAAAGGGGAATTAAAACCCGGAGATAAGCTGCCGTCCGTTAACTGCATGGCCAAACGGATCGGTGTCACCCAGGCCACGGTTCGAAGGGCTTTTGAAGATCTGACAAAACTGGGGCTGGCCCGCAGCCATGTCGGCCGGGGCACCTTTATTGAGCCGGTTAAAACCGTTGAAGCGGTTGATCCGGGTGATCCTTTTAGACACCCTGTATCGTTTCCCGGCAATCGGCAAAATTGGGACCACATGCCGGGCCGGCCGGCCGGACACGACTACAGGTACGTGGCCCGGCAATTGCGAAGCGGAATATCCAAAGGACTGCTGGACCTGATGCGAATCGCCCGCCAAGGCGATCTCATCAATTTTTCAAATGGCATACCCGATCCGGCCTTCCATGACCCCGGGTTTCTCAAAGATGTGGCACTTGAAACCCTCGAGAATGAAACAACGACCTACCTGACCGCCTCAGACAGCCAGGGCCTAATGGAATTAAGACAGGAACTCTGCACCCGGTATGAAAAAAAGGGCGTGTTTATTTCACCGGACCAGATTTTAATCACCAACGGTTCTCAGCAGGCCGCGTCCATTGTTGCCATGGATACCATTGAACATAGACG
>JANQML010000064.1 GCA_028280105.1 Desulfobacula sp.
TAACGACACAGATGAAGTAAAATCGGTTCGCCCAAAGGGTGACAATTTGTAATGTTTATATTTGCATGGGTTATGAGACCAACTTATTGTTTTTAATTATGGATTTTCACTCAAATTGTCATGAAATATCCGGGCTATAGCGGTCCACAGGAAACCTTTGTTCAAAACTTATGATTTTATCTTTTGGAAGTATTTCACATTATTGAAATTTTTGAAATCAGCATCTTGAGTCCATACTGTTGCCTCGTATAGAGTTGCCGTTGTCAGAATTATACTGTCTGCCATTGAGATTTTGAAATCGTAACTGGTTTTTGCGGCTTGTATTGAAAGTTCAAAGCTGAGATCAATAACTTTGCCCTGTCCCATAAGTGATGCAGCCATTAATGCTGCATCCTCATCCCTTTCCCGCAATACGACTTTGAAAACCTCGAATATGCTGATTGATGGAACAATCAGTTTTTCAGTATCTGACAGTGGTTTACTAAATTCATCGGCATTTGGACCTTCTGCAAAAAATTCGAGCCATCCTGATGAGTCAACAATATTCATAATCTATCGGCCTCCCTCTCAAATGAAGTATCAATACCACGTAAAAAACCACGCATGTCAGATATCTTTCTCTCCGGAATTACTTCAATTCTGTGTGAGTAAGGGATTAGTTGAACTTTTTGGCCCGGGGTTAATTGAAATTTTTTTCTAATTTCCTTAGGAATAACTATCTGAAATTTCGGGGATAAAGTCACTGTTGTCATATCCATTCTCCATCGATGCCGTTTTCGTTTAACAATATATTAATCGATAGTTAAAACTAAAGCAAACAGTATTATTTTTGTTTCAAATGTTAAACTGACCCGTTTGACTGGGTGCAGCATCACAAATAAGCGGCTCGTCCGCTTCATTTGAAATGTTGGAAAAGGTTAAAATAAATCCGTTCCCTTTTTCGTGAAAATATCAGCTCAGGAGCACTTTTTATGCACGTCTTTTAAAAACGGAACCAGAAAAAGAGTTCGTCCGACGTAAAAGAGAAGAAAAGCCAGCCAGAGTCCGTCATTTTTTAACGGCTCGACGGCAATCAAAACGGTTACCAGGAAAACCAGGGCGGCACAGATGGTCGAATTTCTGACCGGACGGGTCGTACCGCTGCCGGTGAAAATACCGTAAAAGGTAAGGCCGTACCCGGCAGCCAGAGGGAAGAAAATCACCCCGGTCCTATTATTTTCAATCTCAGAAAGGACCTGTGGAATATCCGTAAAAATCGCGGCAATCCCATCAATAAACAAAAAGAGCAGAAGGGTGAAAAAAAGGATTAAAAATCCGGTCCAGAGACTTGTCTTTTGGACGGTTTCCCTTAAAAGCACGGGATTTTTTTGCCCGACGGCCTTTCCGCTGAATACACTGGATGCATTGGCAATGCCGTCAAATATATAACTGACCATAAACGTTGCCTGCATCAGGATGGCATTGGATGCCAGGGTATCGGCACCAAGAGATGAACCGACCCGTGCCATTCCGTTAAAAACGGTCAACAGGCAAACCGTTCGCAACAGCAGATCGGCATTGGACGAAAACATATCCAGAACCGCCTGCTTTCCCATCCACACCTGTCTCAGATATTTAGAAAATTCAACATCCTTGCATTGGCGTATAAGAAACAGGCCAATGCCGAAGGTCACGCCCTGGGCAATGAGGCTGGCCCATGCCACGCCGGCAACACCGAAATCAAAATAGAGCACAAAGACAAAATCAAGGACTATATTTAAAACATTTCCGAATATCTGGGCAAAAAGAGTGGCCTTGATCTTGGCCTGGCCCATTAACCAGCCAATCATCGTATAATTGGCCAGAACAAAGGGAGCGCCCCAGATTAAAACGGAAAAATAGGTATGGGCCTGTTCCGCCACCCTGGGTTCCGGGTTGATAAGGGCGCTGGTGCCCAGCCAGATAAGGGGCTGAAAAACGATAAACAGACCTCCCACCAGACCGGCCAGGAAAAAAGGGCGAATCAGACTGGCGGCTTTTTCCTCTGGTTTTCCGCTTCCCAAAGCAATGGCACTGTAACCGGTTGTGCTTACTCTCAAAAAACCGAACAGCCAGTACAGGGTGTTCATCACAACCGTTCCCACTGCAACGCCACCGATCAGATAGGCAGATCCCAGCTGTCCGATGACGGCCGTATCAACGGCACCCAGCAAAGGCTGGGTGACGGTTGAGATAATGAACGGAACCGCAATTTTAAGATACTCTTTATGGGTCAGCATGGGGATTTTAGGATTTGGATCACTTTCCCGGTAAACGATTTTTCCATAGATGCCGCCGCATTAAGCAGGTAAACGGCATCCGTTTTTTTAAACAGTGCCCAACTATGTTAGTTTGAAAACACAGGTATTACAACTATAGCTTTATCTTGTCAACGGGCATGCCTAACTTTTTTTCACAAAGCGGGCAATTATAGCAACAGAAAAGTCTTATTGATTCAACCGGTCTAAAATGGCCCGGGCCAGTTGCTCATTAATCCCTGGAAGCGAACTGACCTCTTCCCAGGTGGCTGATTTCATGGCGGACAACCCTTTAAAATGCCGAAGCAGGGTTTTCTTCTTTTTCGGTCCCACTCCCGGAACCGTATCCAGGATCGACCCCCCGGCCCTTTTTTCACGGCGTTTTCGCTGAAAGGTGATGGCAAACCGATGGGCTTCGTCCCGGATCTGACAGAGCAGGTACAGGGCTTTTCTGGCCTGGTTGGTATTCAACGGGTTGGATCGCCCGGGAATATAGATCTTATCAAATTCTTCGCCCTTGTCCGAATTTTTTTTGGCCAGACCGGCCACCATGAACCGGCCCTGGAGATTCAGCTCTTTTAGCACCGCCATGGCCATCCCGAGCTGGCCCTTGCCGCCGTCCACCACCAGCAGATCCGGAAACGGCGTCTCCTCATTCTCTTTTGAGAACCGCCGTTCGAGCACCTGGAACATGTAGGCATAGTCATCCTGGATATCCAGGCCCCGGATAATGTATTTCCGGTATCCGCTTTTATCCGGTCTGCCGTCCGTGAAAACCACCATGGAAGAGACCGCATCCCGGCCGGACAAATTGGAATTGTCAAAACACTCAATGCGTGACGGAAGCACATCCATTCCGATTAAATCCTTTAACATCAGGATCGTGGCCCGCTCTTCCTTCTCTTTGAGCACCCGTTTTTCCAGCTCACCGTCTGCATTATTCGACGCCATTTCAACCAGGCGTTTTTTCTCCCCCCGGACCGGCACCTGAACCGCCACTTTTTTACCCTTTCTCTTTGAAAACAGCACTTCCATAGCGGTTCGGTCGTCAATATCCCGGCTCAATAAGACAACCGGCGGTAAAAACTCGGGCTTTTTATAGTACTGGTCCAAAAATGCAGAGAAGATTTCATCCGGCTCCTTAAAACCCAGATCCAGCGGGTAGTGGCTGGTGTCGATGAGATAGCCGGTTCGAACCACCATGACTGTGATCAGGACCCGGCCCTCCCGGTGGGCAAATGCCACCACATCCCGGTCTTTCATATCCGGGCTGACCACGACCTGGCGTTCCATGACTTTCCGGATGGCAAAAATCGTATCCCGGACCTGGGCGGCTTTTTCATATTCAAACCCGGCGGAAAACTCTGCCATCTGTCTGTTCAGCTTTTTGAGGACGTCCCGGGAACGGCCTTTTAAAAAAAGGATGGCGTCCTTGACCTGGCGTTTATATTCTTTGGACGAAACCGGGTTGCAGCACAGCCCCAGGCACGCCTTGATCTGGTAATTCAGACAGGGCCTGGACCGGTTCTTAAACTGGGTGTTTTTACATTTTCTAAGCCGGAATATCTTTTGAATCTGTTTTAACGTCCGGTTGACACTGGACGAAGATGAATACGGGCCGAAATAGAGCGCCTTATCCTCTTTTATATTCCGGACCCGCTGCAGGGTGGGATAGGGTTCCCTCATATCGATTCTGAGCAGAGGATACTTTTTTCCATCCTTTAAGATCACGTTATACTTGGGTGAATACTCTTTAATCAGGTTGGATTCCAGGATAAAGGCCTCCTGGTCCGATGAGGTGAGAACCACCTCAAAGTCATGAATCATCTCGATCAGGGCCTGGGTTTTGGCATCATGATTCTTCTTTTTTACAAAATAGGCGGAGAGCCGTTTTTTAAGGTCCTTGGCCTTGCCCACATAGATGGTTTTTCCCTTGGTGTCCTTCATCAGGTAGACACCCGGGCGGTTCGGGATCTGCCGGTATTTCTCCGTGATTTTTTCTCTTATTTTTACGGCCATGGCGTGATCTTATCCGGGTTTCATCTCATTTTTATTCGGTTGTGTTTGACGGGTTGACGTGGCTGGAAACCGTATCCGGGTAAATATCCGGCAAGGATTAGAAATGCTTCAAATCCGTTAATTCCTTAATCTTATCCCTGTATTCCGCCGCTTTTTCAAATTCCAGATTTTCAGCCGCCAGTTTCATTTTATACTCCAGGTCGGCCACCAGGTCTTCAAGATTTAGGGTCTCCCCTTCCCAGGCTTGGATCTCCTCCTGCACCGATCCCTGCACTGCGGATTCTGTTTCATGGGTGGAGTAGTCAAAGGGATTCAGGGTTTTCCGGATGGTGGCCGGTACGATATTATGTTTGGCATTGTAGGCCTCCTGGATTTTCCGGCGGCGGCCGGTTTCACGCAGGGCCCGCTTCATGGACCCGGTCTCGGTTTCCGCATACATGATGACCCGGCCGAACTCATTTCTGGCAGCCCGTCCAAAGATCTGGATAAAGGAGCGAAAGGATCTCAAAAACCCTTCCTTGTCCGCATCCAGGATGGCCACCAGGGAGACCTCGGGGATGTCAAGCCCCTCCCGCAGCAGGTTGATGCCGATGAGCACATCAAACACACCCCGCCGTAAATCCTGGATAATATCGATCCGTTCAACCGTGCCGATATCCGAGTGCAGGTATTTGACTTTTACCCCCAGATCCGAATAGTAATCGGTGAGATCCTCGGCCATCCGTTTGGTCAACGTGGTGACCAGGACCCGCTCACCCGCCTCCACCCGCTTCATGATCTCCTCGTAAAGGTCATCCACTTGGGTGCCGGCGCTCCGTATTTCGATCCGGGGGTCCAGCAGACCCGTGGGCCGGACGATCTGCTCCGCCACCCGGCCTTCTGCCTTTTCCATCTCATAATCCGCCGGTGTGGCTGAGACATAGACGGTCTGGGGAACCCGCGCTTTAAATTCTTCAAATTGAAGCGGCCGGTTGTCCACGGCAGACGGCAGACGGAACCCGTGGGAGACCAGGGTCTCTTTCCGGGACCGGTCCGCCTTGTACATGGCCCCAAGCTGGGATACCGAGATATGGCTCTCGTCAAAGAAGAGCAGAAAATCCTTGTCAATATAATCCAGCAGCGTGGGGGGCGGCTCTCCCGGTTCCCGTCCGGTCAGGTGCCGGGAATAGTTCTCGATCCCGTTGCAGTACCCGATCTCATTGAGCATTTCCAGGTCGTACCGGGTCCGCTCTTCAAGGCGCTGGGCCTCCAGGTGTTTGTTGTTGGTATGAAAATATTCCAGCCGCTCTTTGAGTTCGGTGACAATCCCTTCCATGGCCCGTTTCCGGGTCTGCTGCTTGGTCACGTAATGGGAGGCCGGATAGATAACCATATGCTGAAAATCCTTTAAGACATCGCCTTTCAGCGGATCGATTTCACAGATACTTTCAATCGTATCACCGAAAAAATCGATCCGTACGGCCTTGTCTTCCTCATAGGCCGGAAAGATCTCGACCCGGTCCCCCCTGACCCGGAACACCCCCCGGTGAAAATCCGCATCATTCCGGGTATACTGGATATCGACAAACTTGCGGAGCATTGCCTCCCTTGAAATCTCCATATCCACATCCAGGGTCACCCGCAGATCCAGGTAATCTTCCGGTGCGCCCAGGCCGTAGATACACGACACACTGGCCACCACGATCACATCCCGCCGGGCCAGCACCGACCGGGTGGCGGAATGCCGCATCTTGTCAATCACCTCATTAATGGACGAATCTTTCTGGATATAGGTATCACTGGACGGAATATAGGCTTCGGGCTGGTAATAATCATAATAGGAGACAAAATATTCCACGCAATTGTCCGGAAAAAGCACTTTAAACTCGTTGTAGAGCTGGGCGGCCAGGGTTTTGTTCGGTGCAATGATCAGGCTGGGCTTTTCCACCCTGGCAATGATATTGGCCATGGTAAAGGTCTTTCCCGAACCGGTCACCCCCAAAAGGACCTGGTGCTTTTCATTGTTCACCACCCCTTTTGAAAGTGTGTCTATGGCAGCGGGCTGGTCTCCGGTGGGAGAATACGAAGAGACAAGGTTAAACAATCCCATTTGATTCCGGCATCCTTATGTTTGTATCACTCGCAATGAGTGTTCGTTGATTCACGCTGATATAGTATTAGCATTCTTTTGCATGGTATCAAGTTGAAACCCGGCTTACAATATTTAACACCCCTAATCACAGGGTAACTGCATTTATTCTGTATGATTCCAGGGGCGTCACTCCAAAGCATGTGGGAACAAAATACTTTACATCTGAATAGTAGCATATTATTCTAATTATAGAATCACACTGAGTCAACCAGGGAGACACAGTGTGACTGCATATATTCATTTGAAATCGCTAACACAGAAACTTTATATGCGTTGATTCTGCCGGGATGCCCTGGTGATCGTCAATTCACTCGGATTCAGTATTCAAAATCAGTTTTAAACAATCTGGTGTATCGTCCGGCGATGACCTGTGATCATCGCCCATGATCCTTTTTTAACCCAACCTAACTTTCAGGAGGAAAAAATGATCAACATCGCAATTGGTTTTGCAAACCAGTATGGCACAGGTGCATCTCCAACGATCTCTATTAACGGCAGCAATACCATTGCTGAGGTTCATCAGTCCCAGTCTCACCAGACGCTCTGGTATCAGGTGGCAACCATGGAAGGATGCTATCCCTCATATGGAAGCAGTCATGAGTTTGATAAGGGGAAACTGCCGTGTATCGCCTTAAATGATTCAAATATTGTGGTTGAAGTCCATGAATCCAGCGGCGCTAAAACCAATGTCTGGTATCACGTGGGAATCGTGAACCCGTCGGATAAAACCATCAGTTGGGGCGACAGCCATAATTATGATAAAGGGTTGAAACCCAAAGTGGCCCTGAATAACCACGGGGTGGCAGTAGAGGTCCATGAATCAGACGGACTGTCCACAAATATGTGGTATCACGTGGGAGAGGTGAATGCATCGGATAAAACCGTTGGTTGGGGCAGCAGCCATAAATACGATACCGGCAGCACCCCTTCGGTCAGCATCAATAATAACAACCTGGCGGTTGAGGTGCATCAGTCCGACGGGCCGTCAACAGATCTTTGGTACCATGTAGGAGTTGTCAATACGTCGGGAAAAACCATTGACTGGGGGCCAAGCCACCAATATGATTCCGGGTCACTGCCTGCGGTGGCCCTTTTGGATAACGGCCTTGTCATTGAGGTGCATAAATCCCAGACCTATTCAACGCTTTGGTATCATATCGGCCAGGTGAATGAAGCCTCAAAAACCATTGATTGGATTTTTGGAAGCAAACAATATTCAGATGGGGGAAACCCTTGTGTCTGTGCCAATTCAAATTTAGTGGCAGAAACCCATACCGACGGCTCAAAGCTTATGTCATCGGCATCCCTGATTACAGACAGGGCCAATTGGATGGGCCTGTCAAAGGATGTTATCGGCCAGAAATCCCTGAAACATATTATCATGCCGGCATCCCACGATGCATCAATGTATGAGGTGAATCACTGTACCAGCTTTGCCTCGTTTGGGGCCAATGCCTGTAACACCCAAACCCAGACCCAGTCCTATCTGGCCCAGTTAAATAATGGTATTCGCTATTTTGATGTCAGGCCGGTGATTTACGAGGGTGAACTCTGGACAGGGCACTTTAATAAGTCGCCTTTCTTGGGCTGTAACGGTCCCAGGCTTGCAACAGCCCTTCAGGATGTCAATCAGTTTATCCAAAATAAATTTGAGTTGCCTATTCTTAAATTTTCCCACTACCTTAACCGGGATAACGATGCCAGTGATTTTACCGAAATCCAAATGGAAGAGCTTATTCAGTCTGTGATTTCCCATGTGGGAAATTATCTGTATAAAGAGGACTTACCTTTGGCCGACACCCCTCTGGCAGATATGGTGGCAGGCGGAGGCCGTATCATCGCTGTGTTTGACGGTCTCAGTGACGCCCTCCATGATCAGTATAAATCCCAAGGCATATACCGGTATGCCGACTACCCGGGAAGCACTGCTGCAGATCTGACGGTTTATGATAAATATTCCGGCACCAACAGCCTGGAAACGATGGTGACGGATCAGCTCAAAAAGATGAATACCGCCTCAAACCACGGCGGGGACCTTTTTCTTCTGTCTTGGACCCTGACCCAGGATGATGCTCAGGCCATTGCTTGCGGGGCACACTTGGGAGAGTCCATCATTAAAATGGCAGGAACCGCCAATGCCGTGTTATGGAAACATATGGTGGAGCAGTTTAACCAAGGCCATATCACGCCTGAAAAAACGCCCAATTTGCTCTACCATGATGATGCCCAGGGATTTGCCACAGATGTGGCCATTTGGCTGAATAATGGAGGAAATTTTGATGAATACCACCAGTGACTGGTGGTATCATGAGCCCCCCTAAAGGGGGTTCTCACACCAGCCACATTCTGATTTTTATTATAAGGGTAGATCCATCTGACTCTTATCCCTTTGTTCTTGATTCTTAACCTCAACGTTGCATAAAAATTTTATCATAAAAGATGAAATCAGTTGATGATACAACAAACGCTTTGAATTTAAAGACGCTTTCAAGACTTCATCATAAGTGGGTTCCGCCATTTCATCTTTTTTTACAAATTCTTACCCTTCGGGAAAAGCGTGAAGAT
>JANQML010000088.1 GCA_028280105.1 Desulfobacula sp.
CCTTTACAGACAAAGACTGGCAATCAACACCAGAAGCGGTTCGAAAATACATCATCCAGTTGGAGGATATTGTCATCAAGCTATACAAGGAAACACAAGACTTGAAAAAGCGCGTGCCCGATCTTGAAAATAGGAAAAAGGGGTCACCCACTGTATCGGGCCATGACATTTCTGGGTGAAAGTATAGCAGATGAGCCGTCTGTTCCTGGTTACCGGAGCAATAAAGATCTTATGGAAGAAACGATGTATGAGCGAAATAAGGATTTTTTTACGGAACTGGATCTGGTCCTTTTTGATACCACATCCATCTATTTTGAAGGACGGGGAAGTGAATTTTTCGGCAACGGGGGGGGACAAAGATCATCGGCCAGATCTTCATCAGATGACGGTTGCGCAACCGATTTGGCATCGGTTAATTTTGTATTGTAGCCGATCGCGGTATGATCAGCACGGATACAATTTGCCGACTTGAAGAGCAGCATATAATATATATTTGGGGAACACGGATGAGGTGACTCAAAGAGATAAAAACAAAAACCCTTAAACGGCTTTTAGTTCCTCTCGGATGACACGGCGAAGAGTGGTCTCATCAATGGGGGCATTTGATTTGTTTATTTTTTTCCAGGACGTTGTAAGGTTTTGGCTTGCCGTACGACTCTTTTAACAAATGAGAGGGTATTAATTCTTTATAAGAGGAGGCGGAAATGGAAAGAGTATCTCAAATAGGTCCTTACCAGAGGATGTTTTCCTGGAGCCCGCTTCCTCAAAGGAACCGGCAGGGAAACTCCGGGAAAAGAAAATCCGAGTCCGGCCCGGCCAGGTCATTTAATAAATTATCCGGTATGGTTGAAGATACCCATCAGACGTTGTTAAAAGAAGATGCACCTTTCCGGTTCTGTATATATAAAGACAAAGAAGATGTATTCATGGATGTGGTTGCCATAAACAAGGCTGAAAACGTCAAACGCGTTTACAGTCGCTCCATTACGTATGACAGGGTTCCGGATCTTGTCCGGCGGATCCACAGCCAGATGGGGCTGATTCTCGACTACAGCCTGTAGTAAGGAGGTGACCAGATGACACCCATTGCTCCGGTCGGTCCATATACAACCCCTTTTCTGCCGTTCCGATCCCAGCCGGTCCAAGAAGCCACAGGTTTTGTACCGGAACCGGATCAGACGGTCAGTGCCGAATCGGTTTCGGGAAATTCACCGGACCCGGCTCTATTCAACCAGCTTTCCCAAGGCCCTGTACAGCTCATGCTTGATTATTACCGGAATATTAATCTGCTTGCACTACAGGCGGCGGAACTTGACCAGACAAATGAAAACAGACTGTTTTTACAGGAAGAGATATCCCGTGATATCTCTGAATTGAGGACAATTTTTGATGACTTGAACCGGGATCAGCTGGAACTTTTTGTTGCTTTTTTCGAAAACCAGGTGCCGGAATTCTCTTCAAATTCAAATGGAAACGATAGTCTGTTTTCCGGATTTTTTTCAGAGACGTATTCAAACAATCCGTTGGAAGACCTTTTGAGAATTGATGTGACATCAGAGATCGGACTGCTTTCCGCATTGGATCTTTCAGGCAGCGTTATTGATTCGCTCTCCGGATTTGGCAGCGGCTCCGTGTTTCTTGAATCGCTTTTAGAGTTCGTGGGCACTGTGACTCCGGCTGTTTCCGTCTCAGACAGCCCGGTACCGGAACCGGAGGAGGATTCTGAATCCCTGGAATCTGACACGGAAACGGTTTCGGAAGAGGAGGCCTCACCCCTTACACCCGGATCGGAGCCGCCGACGATTATTGATATTATCGGATAAGATATTCCCGGATGGGGATGTTTTAGGGTTGCGGACTTTCTTTGCTAAGGCAGGGTATTAAAGCTGTTTCCAATAATTTTTCCCAGTGTTTTAATCCCCGCCTCAACTTTTGTGCTCCATTTGGTGCCGCAGTTGATCCGCAGGCAGTTTTTATATGTATCGGTTGTGGAACAGATGGTTCCGGGCAGGATAGAGATATTTTCCCGATAGGTTTTCTGATAAATCTCCATGGAATCGATAGCCGGGTCCAAAACCACCCAGATACAAAGTCCGCCGGTTGGAAAGGTGGTTTTCGTATTGGTTGGAAAATGTTTTGACACGGCAATGATCATTGCAGAGACTTGGTTTTTCAGTCTGTTTCTCAGCTGGCGCAGGTGCCGGTCATAGGCCCCTGTTTTAATAAATTTCGCAACAATGGAGTGGTTGATGCCGGGGCTGGAAATGGAGGTGTTCAGTTTCAACCGGATGACGGCGTCTCTATATATCCCCGGCACACACCACCCGGCTCTCAGACCGGGGGAGAGGGCTTTGGAAAAAGAGGAACAATAGAGGACCATTCCCGTTGTATCCATACTCTTAAACGTACTGGGCCGTTTGTCTCCATGGTAGAGATCCCCATAGATATCATCTTCAATGATCGGAATATCATGCGTACGGGCAATGGCAAGAATTTTTGCCTTGTTCGTCTTTGACATCACCGAACCAAGGGGGTTTTGAAAGTTGGAGTTGAACACACAGGCATTGATTTTATTTTTCAGAACCGCTTTTTCAAACGTGTCCGGCAGAATGCCGTCCTCTGAACATCCCGGGATTTCAACGACATAGAGGTTTAAATCCTCGATGGCCTGTAAAAAGCAATGAAACACGGGAGACTCCACAAGGATGGTGTCACCGGGTTTGGCAACGGCACGAAGGCAGAGTGTCACCGCCTCAAGACAGCCGTTTGTGGTAACAATATCATCTGCCTGGATTGAGCAGGCAAGCCCCAGCATTCGTTTGGAGAGTTCTTCTCTGAGTTCAGTATTTCCCGCACACAGATCGTAGTTGGAGAAAGAATTCTGCAGGTCCCTGGCCGGCATGGATTTCATGATTCTGGACAATTGTTTTAACGGCATCAACTCTTTGGACGGGATGGCGGCACCCAATTGAAGGACCCGGTCCGTTTGAAGGTCTTTTATTATAATTTCAGCCATTTCATTGACGTTGACCTGACAGGGTTGCCCCACATCCGTTTCTTGGGCGGGCCGGTCGAGAAGGCTGGTTTCCAGAGCTTTTACATAGAATCCTGATTTTTCCTTTGCCTCGATTCTGCCCCTTTTTTCCAGTTCAATATAGGCCTGGTGAATGGTGGAGATGCTCAATCCAAGGGTGTTTTTCAACTTTCTCAGAGACGGCAGTTTTTCCCCGGGAGTGAAAACACCGTTTAAAATATTCTCCTGGATTTCATCGGCAAGGGCCACGTATCGGAAATTGGCGGGCATGATTTCTCCTGTCTGTTATGCTTAATTTAATTGAATTCTGTATCTGTTATTATGTCTGTGGTATTATATAGTTTTGCACAAATCAAGGCTTGTCTTAAAAAAAGATCTCGCTGTCAGTGCGGCGTTGAGTAAAAGGCAACCGTTTGATCCGTTATGCCGTTTATTCAATAAAAGAGAGTGCCCAATGAAAACGTCTTTTCTCTATATCATCACCGTTCTGATCTGGGGATCCACATTTTTAGCCATCAAATTTCAGCTGGGGTCGGTTGATCCCCTGGTCTCCGTTGCCTACCGGTTCGGTCTGGCCGCTGCTCTGCTCATCGTGTTCTGCCGGATCAAAGGATTGAATCTGAAGTTTACGGCAAACGAACATTTTTTCATGGCCGTCTTTGGCATACTTTTGTTTTCCGTGAACTACTGGCTGGTCTACACTGCCGAACTCTACCTGACCAGCGGGCTTGTGGCAATTATATTTTCATCCATTGTTTTTATGAATATCGCCAATGGATCTATCTTTTTGGGTACGGCCCTGGACAGGCAGGTGATTGTCGGCGCGGTTATCGGTATTATTGGGATTGCAATTATATTTATGCCTGAAATTCAAACCTTTGATTTTTCGGATAAAGCGGTGTTCGGGCTGACCATCTGCATGATATCCGTGCTGCTGGCATCATTTGGGAATATCACATCTGCAAGAAATACGAAAAAGAATATTCCCATTATCCAGGCCAATGCATTCGGCATGGGATACGGTGCCGCTCTGCTGTTTATTATTGCACTGTTCACGGGCAAGGAATTTACCTTTGCATTTTCCGTCTCTTATATCGGCTCTTTGGTCTATCTGGCGGTTTTCGGTTCGATTATTGCCTTTGGCTCCCTCCTATCTGACCCTGATCGGGTCCATCGGCGCCGACAAGGCCGCCTATTCAATTATGATCGTACCTGTCGTGGCATTGGGTCTCTCTTCTCTTTTTGAAGGGTATACCTGGACCTTTTCCGCCGTTGCCGGGCTCTTGCTTGTCGGGGGAGGAAATTTTCTGGCACTGAAAAAAAAGAGGCTTGTTCCGTGCAAAGACGAGACCTGATCGTCTGTCCTGCCGCTCTCTTTTTAAAAACGGTTTTGTTTCCCGCGGCGTAACGGTTTAAACCGTTTGGGTTCGGACGGACAACAAAACCCTGGCCTTAACGGCCGGAACCTGAAATCGCTATAATTTTTACGATCCCGGGCCTTTCCCAACATTGCTCAGCAAGTGTGTTTTCATCCCAAACAATCGACTTTCTGTTTGCTGCGAGGGACGCGTCCCAC
>JANQML010000091.1 GCA_028280105.1 Desulfobacula sp.
CGGCTCGGGGATGATCTTTCCAACAAACGGCTCTGGTCCATCCGGGGCCGGGTTCCCCACCCGGCGGAACGGGATGCCGACGCCTGTATCTTCGCCCCCCGGTGTGACTGGCGGCTCCAGAACGAATGCAATTGCAAACTTGAAGATCAGAACCTGGTCGCCCATTGCACCACCCGGCACCCGGAACTGGTCCGTATTTCGGACGACCACCAGTCCCGGTGTTTCCTGGGCAAAGAAACCCTTAAATTTCCATGGAATGAATATGCCAGGGGCAAACGGAAGACCTTGATCCGTGTATCGGACGATGATGCGGATCTCTCGTCCGAGGATGCCCTTCTTGAGGCGGAGAACCTTAAAGTCTATTATAAAAACCGGAATCAGTCGTTGAAAGAGATCCTTGGAATGGGGGAAAAGAGATATGTCAAAGCCGTGGACGGTATCTCTCTCAAGGTGCCGGAAGGCAGTACCGTCGGGGTTGTCGGAGAATCCGGATGCGGCAAGAGCACCTTTGTAAAAGGGCTGATCGGCCTGGAGCCCCTGACCGGCGGAATCAGCCGGCTCATGGGAATGGATATCAGTGTGCCGGTAAAGCAGAGGGACCTGTCCTTGATCCGGGAACTGCAGATGGTCTTCCAGAACCCGGATTCCACACTGAATCCATCCTATTGTATCGGCAAACAGATTGCACGGCCCATTAAAAAATTTAAAACCGTTCCCCGGACAGAGGTCCGGCAGGAGGTGAACCGGCTGCTGCGGTCGGTCAAACTGGCTGACTATTATTACGACCGGTATCCCCGGCAGCTGTCCGGGGGTGAAAAACAACGGGTGGGAATTGCCCGGGCCCTTGCCTCCCGTCCGTCAATGGTGATCTGTGACGAGCCGGTTTCCGCTCTTGACGTATCGGTTCAGGCAGCGGTCTTGAACCTGCTCAACGAAATCAAGGAAGATCTGGGCTCCACCATGATTTTTATTGCCCATGACCTGAGTGTGGTCCGGTTCATATCCGATTTTGTGGCCATCATGTACCTGGGCCAGGTGGTGGAATTCGGTCCGGTTGAATCGATTTATCCGCCGCCCTACCACCCGTATACCGAGGCCCTGCTCTCATCGGTCCCGATTCCGGACCCGGCATCAAAACGCCACTCCATTGTATTGTCCGGAGATGTTCCCAATGCCTTGAATCAACCCTCGGGCTGTTATTTTCATACCCGGTGCCCCAGGAGAAAGGTGCTGCCGGATCATGGGAAATGCTGCGAACAGGTTGCACCGGAATACCAGCATCTGAAATCCGGCCATAAAATCATGTGTCATATCCCGGCTGACCAGCTCACAGAGCTGGCACTTGAACGAAATGACCGGCGGATGACCTTGCCGGCATCCTAAGAAAGGACCTTGGCCCAATAAAAGGGTTTTATTTTATCAAACGCCATCACCTGTCAGGAGTTGTAACATGGACCGGATGCAACGATTCTCTTCCCGTGAATTGGACAAGATTCATGATGCGTCTATGCAGATTTTAAATCGGACCGGGATTGACTTTAATGACAGAACCGCTGCCGGCCTGTTAAAAAAAAACGGGATTAAAACCCATGGAACCCGGTCGTTTTTCACTGAAAAACAGATCTTAACCGCCCTTGAAACGGTTCCTTCAACTTTTCGGATTCACGCCAGAAACCCGGACAAAACCATTGAAGTGGGCAGGGATCGGTTTGTCTTCCTGCCCACAGGCGGCGCCCCCCGTGTGGCCGGAACGGACGGGACCCAGCGACCGGCCACCCTGGCGGACTATGAAATTGCCTGTAAACTGGTTCACACCTCGGATCAACTGGATATGGGCGGATACATCATGGTTCAGCCCAATGATATCCCGGCAGACAGATCCCACCTTGACATGATTCAAACCTATCTGACGCGGTGTGACAAACCCCTGTTCGGTGCCACTGGCTCGGGCCGGGCCGCCATGGAATGCATCCGGATGACAAGCCTTTTTTTCGGAGGGCTTGAAAAGATGAAACAGACACCGGCCATGCTCTCGGTGGTCAATGCCGCTTCTCCCCTGCAATATGCCGAAGAACAGACCCAGGTCATCATGGTCATGTCCGAATATAACCAGCC
>JANQML010000095.1 GCA_028280105.1 Desulfobacula sp.
AATCAAAAGTGTTTTACCGGGTGTGGTCCCCTTGATCCGGTAGACATGGAGTTCGTTCTCTTCTCCTTCAAAAAATACGATATGACTTCTCTGGCCGGCAATCGCCGAATGAAGCAGGAAAAAAAAACAGATTCCTGCAAAAATAATTTTATTTTGAATATGCTTAAATCGGATCAGTTTAAAATGAATCATCCCGTTCAATTTGCCTCTGTAATATTAATCAGTTCTTCAAATATTAATTCGCCATCATTATTAAAAATAAAAATGGAGGCCTTTTTAAAAAAATTAGGGTCTGAGTGATTTTTTATTTTGAATTTGACAGGCTTGAACCGGGAGATGGAAAAATACTGACCTTTTTGGTAATCAACGGGTACCCCGTTTTCCAGTTCGGCAGACGGGACGACCAATGCCTGTGATCCGATCCGGCTGTCCGGTTTGAGGACAGTGAATATCCGGCCTGAAACGTCACCGGGCCTGTTTGAAATATTTCGAATATTAAACCGGACAAACAGGTCCTCATCCCTCCCCTCTTTTGTTACGGAAAATTTTTCTATGGTAACCGTCTTTTTTTCTTCTGATATGTTGGGGCGAACCGGTTCGGGTTGGCCCGGGTCAGGGTCAGCCGGTGCGATCTCTTCCGGATCCGTTTCCTGAGCAGGTTCAGGGGGTTTCACTTCCGGCGGCGGCTGAGCTGCTTCAGGCCTGTGTGCCTGGGGTTTGGGGGGCTCGGGCGGGTGGACCGGATTTATTTTGGATGTCTGTGTCAGCTTATGTTCAATCTTAGCTGTTTCAGACTTGGCAGTTTCGGATTCCGTAACCGCTTCTTGTTTTTTAATATCCGGTGCCTGACCCAGAATAACAAGCCTGGCCATCAAAACCTCTTTGTCTGTAGTTAAAGATTTGACTCTCTCCCGGGCCACGCTGAGTTCATCGTTCACCCGGGCCGTATTTATTGACAGATCCGCATACAGATAATAAAGCACAAGGGCGGAACAGAGGCTGATAATACTTAAAAGGCCGAATCCCAGGGAAAGCTTTTTCAGATATTCGCCGGATCTCATCTTGCCAAAATCATCCACGATAAAGACCCTTGATTTTCGATTTTGTTTGTACGGCTTGGGCTTGGCCAGAGCTATTTCTTTTTCCAGCTCTCTCGATATATCTTCCATTTTCCACCCTCATCAACAAGTGTTAACGTTTTTATCCCCCGGGTTGAAAACCCACTGGACTCATACGTCTGAAAAAAAGATACTTCAGATCGTCCCCCTGTTGTTTTTACTTTAAAGTTCTCTCCGGACACATTAATATAATTATACTTCTTTGCCAATCTCCGTTTTTTCCTGATCCATTGTCTCTTATTTAGTCCGTCTGAAAAAAAGTCCTTTGCATAAAAATAGGCATAGGTATCCATATCCTTTGCCGTCCAGGCCGCGATCCATCGTTCCACTGTTTTCAAAACCGATGACGAATCCATGACCGGCTCTATTTTTGTTTTTGACACAGCAACCAATGGGCTGACACTTTCCGTAAACCTTTCAGGTTTTCGCTGAAACGTATCACCCACAATTTTGAACTGATCTTTTTGGGATTTAAAAAATAATTTTCGTTTTCCCAGAAACAAGTTTTCATTGTTTAATTTCAGGTACGAATCAAAAAGAACAACAATCAGATCGCCATGCTGATAGAGTCCCGGCCGTTCGATGGTAAGCTCAAATCCTGGATATAGGCCATGGATCTGTTCTCTGACAATCGTCCAATCTTCCCACCACTGGATATCCGGTAAATACGTTGAAGAATAAAAAGAGAGGAATGCGTGGTAACTCTCTTTTTTTAATGCCATCGTCCAGCGGTCGAGCAGAGCCGAAATCCGGGATTCTATTTTGGCCAGATCATCCAAAGCCGCATATTCAATCTCTTCGACCATGATCACGGGTGTCGAATCCAGGGTAATATATTCTGCCAGCTTTAGAATATCTTCATTTTCCAATGTCACACACCCATTGGAATCCATAGGTTTCAACACTTTGTTGGTGCCATGAATCCAGATGGCAGATCCTTTTTTACCCTCCCGTTTATCCACCAGGTTCGGATAATCGGTTGGAAACGCTTTTTTTCCATATATCGGTGTTAGATAGCGGTCTTCATATTCATCAATTAAAAAATATACCCCTTCGGGTGTTTTTTTATCCCCGGCTTTCAGCTTCATCCCCGGGGCCTCCCCTGTTGAACAGTCAACTTGAAAGGATACTGAAAGTTCGTCTCCCTTTTGCGTATATAAAAATAAGGTCTGGCTTTTCTTTTCAACCAGAATGGCATGTTCATTTTCAGGTAATGAAATCAGGACCCCGGGTCTTTTTTGCGCCGATGCCGCCCCGTCAAATGTCCACACAAAAAAACACAAACCACTCCAGAAAAGGCTTTTAAACATTTTTTTAAAACAATTTTTCTTTCTCATTGAACTCTTAGTGCTGTTAAGTTTACGATTTAAGTCCAAGGTGTTGATACGCTTTTTCCGAAGCTTTTCTTCCGGAAGAGGTTCTCAACACCAGGCCGATTTTTAATAAAAACGGTTCAACCACATCAACCAAGGTATCTGTTTCTTCTTGTAACGTGGCAGCGATTGCCTCAATCCCAACCGGTCCCCCGGAATAAAAATCGATTATTGTTTTAAGATAGTTTCTGTCAAGGGAAGTCAGCCCAAGCGTGTCGATTCCTTCCAGATCCAAGGCTGCCCGGACACTCTCCCGGCTGATCCGTCCATCCGATTTGACAAGAGAGTAATCCCTCACCCGCTTCAGCAACCGGTTGGCAATTCGCGGTGTTCCCCGGGATCGTCGGGAAAGCTCCAGGGCCCCTCTCTCGGATATCCGTGTTTTCAATAACTTTGCAGACCGATTGACGATGACGGTCAACTCTTCCACTGTATAAAAATCCAGGGTCCGAAAGATGCCAAACCGGTCTCTTAAGGGAGAGGAAAGCAGACCCACCCGGGTTGTGGCGCCCACCAGTACAAATTGTTTTAACCGGTACCGGTGGCTTCGGGCATGGATTCCCTTGTCAAAAATAAAATCCACGGCAAAATCTTCCATGGCCGGGTATAAAAACTCTTCCACCACTTTGGGGATTCGATGGATTTCGTCAATAAACAAGATATCCCCCTCCCCCAGATTGGTCAGTATTCCAATCAGATCTCCGCCCTTTTCAAGGGTCGGTCCCGAGGTGACGGTCATCTCTTTTTCCATTTCATTGGCGATAATATGAGATACCGTGGTCTTACCCAGTCCCGGCGGGCCATGCAACAAAATATGCTCTAAGGGTTCGTTGCGAATTTTAGCTGCGGCAATCGCTATTTTAAGTGTTTCAACCGTATCTGTCTGCCCGATATAATCCTTAAAACGGGTGGGTCTCAATGAAACCATATCCGAGGAAATGTCCATGGATGTGGTTTTAGATGTCACAATTCCCTTTTTTTCGGAACTAAATGAAAGAATGCTGTCTGACATACCTATCGGCCCTCTTGGTAGATTTCATCAAACAGGCCTTCCGGCGTTGATATGTCCGGGTTACGTTCAAAGGCGTCTTTTATCATTCGTTGTGCAGATGTCGGCGAGTGACCGAGCTGTTCGATCAGCACCTCTGTCACCTGAGAACTGATATCAAGCAGATCGGCCGGAATTTGGCCGGATGTTTCCTGTTCCGGCAGCCGGTCATGTCCGATAAATTTTTCAACCTTGCCGTGAAGGGTGGCAATAATTTTCTCAGCCGTCCGCTTCCCCACACCGGCCAGCCCGGTCAGGAAAGAGACGTCCTTTTGCTCAATCGCCCGTGCGATTTCACCGGTGCTTCGGGTCATGGCTTTGATTGCTTTCATGGGGCCGATGGCATCCACAGTGATAAATGCCTGAAAAAACTGTTTATCGTCCAGAGATTCGAATCCGATAAGCACCGGTTTCGGCTGCCGTTCGGTCTGGTAATGAAAAATATATAAGGAGATGGCGTCATGGTCCCGGGATTTTAACGTCTCAAGCATCCGGGGGTTGACGAGAATTTCATACCCGGTCTTTTCCACCAGCAGTACGATCCCATCTGATTCAAAATGAAGGATCTGCCCTTCAAGGTATCCGATCATAGTCTCCTTTTATACCTGTAATAGCCGGTCAATGCCAACCCCAATGCATCAGAGGCATGAAAAGGCCGAATCGGTTTATCGTGACCCAGAATATTCCGAACGGATCGCTCCATCTGATGTTTATCTGCGCTGCCGTTTCCTGAGATAATTTTTTTAGCTTCCCGTACCGCGATTTCCTCTACTTTGATACCTGATTTATGGGCTGCCAAAAGAAGAACACCGGAAACCTTGCCCAACATAATACCTGATCCGGGGTATTTTTCAAGAGAGTATATATCTTCAATGATGACCAGATCCGGACGTTGATCAGATAAAAAATCCAGGATTTTGCTGTAAATCGTGTTCAGACGCAAGGGAGTCGAATCGGAACCGGCCGTGGAAACGGCCCCAAAAGAATATCCGAGGATCTCCATGGCGTCTGCCTGAATCACTCCGATACCGGTACCGGCCAGCCCCGGATCAATACCGACGATTTTGATCATAAAATACGGTAAAACTATTTAAGATTTTTTAATTTTTCAGTGGCATACCGGGCTTCTTGGGAATCCGGATATTTTTTTAACAATTCCCTTAGTATGAGGCGGGCATTGGCATGTTCGCCCAATTCCGCAAATGCATATCCCTGTTTGAGCCTTGCTGCTGCCAGTTTATTTGAATCCGGGTATTGTTCCAGTACTTTCTGATATTCCAGAATGGCTTCGGCAAACCGTTTTTCGATGTAATAACTGTCGGCAACCCAAAACCGGGCATTATCCGCATTGGTTGAATCCGGATATGTGGTGATAAAATTTTCAAACCCGATCCGTGCGTTTTCCATATCCCGGTCATCAAATAGTTGTTTGGCCGCGGCATAGGCTTCCTGCTCTATATCCATCGGCGTTTTGCCCGTTGCCGGATCAACCGGTTTTTCAACCGGCTTGCCGGCAGACGGTTCAAACCCCATATGCCTTTCGAGCTTGACTAACTTTTCATAATTATTTGAAATGGCATTATCCAGTCTCTCCATACGGGTTTCAATCTCTAACAGATCATTTTGGCTATACTCTTCCAGGCGATGACCCATTTCCTGAATAGCGCCTTCAAGACGCTGGAGTTCCTCTTTGATCTGCCGGATATCGTATTGAAGCGCGGCGTATTCTTCCTTGCTGAAAATATGGCTGTCGTTTAACCGGTCTTGAATGGCACTGATGTCTTTTTTTAATAATTGCTCTGTCTTTTTATTCTGTTGACGCGCTTCCTGCCGGCGGTTCTCCATTTCCATGGCCGCCACTTTGTTCTCAAGCACTGCAAATCTCTGGGGTTCGACACATCCGACACAGAACAGAGAAACAATTAGTAAAGAAAGAAATCTTGTTTTCATCACATCCACTCCAACACATAAATTCTTTTACTGATAAAGGCGCAACTCTCAAATACGGAGAACTGCGCCTGAATAATGGTTACATGCTGAAAATCATTAATTAATTACAAAATGAGCCCGTCTGTCCAAACGGTATCCTGCTTCGTCACTTCCGGTGGCTTGCTCCTCACCGTAACTGATGGTTTTCAACCGGGAGGCGTCAATCCCCAGGTTGACAAGATATGCCTTTACCGTTGTTGCACGGCGTTCTCCCAAAGCAAGGTTGTATTCTGTGGTTCCGCGTTCATCACAATGGCCTTCAATGGTTACGACAGCCGAAGGATTGGCCCTAAGCCAGGCCGCCTTTTCCCTGAGCGTCACAATGGCAGATGCATCCAGCTCAGAGCTGTCAAAGGCAAAAAGAATGTCTTTGTCGACAAAATCTTTTTTCGCCTGTTCCATGGCTGCTTCCATTGCTTTTTTCTTTGCCATCTCTTCATCAATTTTTTGCTGCTTTATACGTTCCGCCTCCATTTCCGCTTCTTTCCTGGCTTTTTCCGCAGCTTCAGCTTCTTTTGCAGCCTGGGCCTGGTCTTCTATGGTGGTTTCATCGGATACTACCGTTTTTTTAGCACACGAAACCGTTAAAAAAAGACCGGCTACCAGAGCAACCATTACCAGATTCATCCATTTTCTGCTTTTCATCACTTTTTCTCCTTTTATCAATGTGATTAAATATCTTCTTTAATTTCAATTCTGCGTGTTCAGTGACATTGACCAGTCCGGCTGAGTCTGTTCACCCGGAGCCGTTAACAGGCGCCGTTGATCGGTTCCGGATGTATTCATAACATAGATGCGCGGCACCCCGCCTTCCCGTGAAGATGAAAAGACCAGCATACTTCCGTCCGGTGACCAGCTGGGATCCTCATTATCACCGGAACCGGCAGTCAATTGAACGGGTTCCCCCGAATCAATATTTGTCACAAAAATATTAATCTGATCATCTTCTATGCCGACGTAAACAATCCTTTTACCGTCCGGCGACCAGGCCGGTGATGTGTTGTGGGGTCCTTTAAAGGTCAACCGCCTCACCTGCCCTGTTTTTAAATCTTTCATATAAATCTGGGGCGTCCCGTGACGCCTGGATGTAAAAACGATCCGGTCTCCATCCGGTGAAAAATTAGGCGATACGTCGATCCCGTAACTTGTTGTTACCCTTTTAATAATTTCTCCTTCCTGGGTCAACAAATATATTTCCGGATCACCGGAAAAAGTCATGGAAGCCGCCAGTTTAAGGGAGTTCGGCATCCAATCCGGTGATGAATTTGTCCCTTCATAATTGATAATTGTCCCCATTTTCCCTTGTACTTTTTCAATAAAAATTTTGGTCCCTCCTTTGGCAAAAGAGACATAGGCCAGCCATTGACCGTCGTGGGACCAAGAAGGGGACAGGCTGATACTGCGGTGGGAGGTAAACGGTTTGATATCGGAACCGTCAAAGTCGCAGGTAAAGATCTCTTTTTTCCCGTTCAATTTTGAAACAAAGGCAATCCTGGAGTTGAAAACCCCATAGCTGCCTGTCAGGGCATAGGATATATCTGAACAGAATTTTAATATGATTTTACGGAGTTGGGAACGATTTCCACTATAGATGTTGCCGACCAGCAGTTTCGAATTGAACGTATCAAACAATCTCAGCTCCAAAGTGACGTTGCCCGCATTATTACCGGTTATCTTTCCGGTGATCAAAAACTCGGCCCCGATCCCTGTCCAATCCCTGAAATTGATTTCCGGCAGTGACACGCCGGTCTGTGACGGGTCGGCCAGAAATGCGACCGGATTCATAATTTTCAAATAACCCGTAAATTCAAGTGCACCCTTTAGCATCCGCAATGCCGTTTCCGCATCCTCCTGGTCTGTTGGCCGATCACCAACCCGTTTAAATTCAGTCACGGCAACAGGGGTTTTCTTCAAAAACGGGTTGCTGATGTTGATATATGCATACTCCCCGGCATGCGAGGAAACCATTAAACCGGGTGCGGATAAGACAAAAGATAAAAAAAACGTTATCCGGATCAACACGCCTGTAAACAGGTTGAACTGGTTCTGAAACATATCTATTTTAACCCCTGTGGTGTAAAGCCGAGAACGACATCATAGGAATACATTCCCGGTGGTAGCGGTGGTAACGGATTCGACTTTCTTATCGCCTTTTTGGCAGAGTCGTCCAAATACCGGTTGCCGGACCGAGTTTCGTAGATAATATCACGAATCTCGCCGCTTTTGAGAATTTTTATTAAAATTCTGACCTCTATATTTTTATCCCTGCCCGCCAGAGCCTCATTGAACACCCAGTTCTGCTCAATGGCCGATCCGATTACCAGATGGTACAGATCAATGGGTTTATATCCCGGCCTCCCGCTTCCGGAAGAACCGCCCTGCCGTCCCCCGGCCTCTGATTCACCCCGGGTTTTGATATTTTCTTTTAACCGTTCCAAGGCCTGGGCAATCTGCTCCTGATCTCTTTGTTCAAGTTCATCGGCCAGTTTTTCCTCTGCATCCTCAGGGGTGTTTTCCGGTTCAGGCTCTACAGGGGTAGCCTCGTTTTTTTCAGGCTCTGGTGTGGATTTTTCCGGCTTGGGTTCGGGTTCTTTTTTTGGCTCTTCTTTTTTCTCTTTTTCAGCCATCAGTTCTTTAAGATTTTTGGGCTTTTTCTTCAAACTGATGTCCGGTTTAATGTGTTGGGGCGGAGGAGGTTCTTTCTTTAGCTTACTTTTTTTTAACGGAATCTCCTGCTGACCTGAATCGGCAGGCGTTTTGGCCGGCTCCTCAAATACCGGCTCCGGTGCAAAGGAGACCAAATCCACCTGGACCACCGACAGCATGGGTTTTGGAGGCGTATATTCCGGTAAGAAAAACATTCCCAGTATCAACAAACCGTGTATCACAGCAGAAACAGAGAAAAAAACAACCCCTGTCTTTTTATTGCCTTCAACCGGTGAAAAAGCGGCGTTCCCGCTGATCTTTAAGTTCTTTCCGCCAGCCATATCCGCATATCAGGACTCTCCCTCATTCTCCGGAAGAGTGATCATACCAAGACTGTCGATCCCGGCGGTTTTAATTTTCGACATCACGTTCACCACAACCCCGTAGGGAACATTCTTATCTGCTCTTAAATAGACCGTCCTGTTTTCCAGATTTTCCAGTATGGCTCCCAGTTTCTGGTCCAAAAACTCTACACTGACCACCTGCTCATTGATAAAGACCTGCAAATCGTTATCAATGGATATGATCAGCCGGTCATCCTCTCCTTCCAGGGCTTCGGATGTCGCCCTGGGCAACTCGACATCCACGCCCTGAACCATCATTGGAGCGCTTACCATAAAAATAATCAAAAGAACAAGCATCACATCCACAAACGGGGTGACGTTAATATCTGACATGAATTGGCCACTGCCGGATCCGGTCTCCATCATCCCTCCAGTTGATTTTGAATATCACGTTCCATAATATTGATCAGGTCTGAAGAAAAGCTTTGCAACTCTGAATCCAATACCCGGATGCGATCGGTGAAATAATTATAGGCAATGACCGACGGTATGGCCACGGCCAATCCGGCTGCGGTTGCGATCAAGGCTTCGGAAATACCGGGAGCAACAACCACCAGGCTGGCAGAGCCGCTTATGCCGATGCCCTGAAATGTATTCATGATTCCCCAAACCGTTCCAAACAGGCCGATAAACGGGGCCGTGTTTCCGGCGGTTGCCAGAAACGGAACCAATTGGACCAGGCGCCGGACCTCAACACCGATGGACCGGTTGGTGGAGCGCTTAATACTGCCGATGGTCTGTAAATAGGATTTCTCTGATCGTGACAATTGCTTTTTACCGGATTCCTGGCCATCTGAACGGGCCATCTCCATATATGCGGTGATAAATATTCTGGCAACAGGGCTGGAACGCAGCGCCTTGGCCTTTGAAAATGCATCGGCCAGGTTTCGGCACTGCCAGAAGATATCTGTAAATTCGGCAGATTCTTTAAATGCACTCCGGATATATCTGAACTTTATGAATATGATTGCCCATGAGGTGATGGAAAAAAAGAGCAGCAAAAGCATAACAAATTTAACGACCGGCCCTGCCTCGCTCAAAAGGTAAAAAATTCCAACGGTTTCAGTGGTCATAACGCCTCACTTTAAATATTGTTCAACCCTGTCATGGGTGAAAAACCAAATAAATAATCTAAAATTTTGTATATTAGCCGCTCTGCCATGTCAAGCTCATATATTAAAGCTGCATCATTCTAAAATCAAGTATATCCGTATGATTTCACGAATCCGGTTTCTTTTGTAATTCTAAATCGAGTAGGGTGAGACCGGGTAATTAATCCGGTCTCATCCCTCTCACAGAACCGTACGTACGGGCCTCGTATACGGCTCATGCATATCTTTATCTTAA
>JANQML010000277.1 GCA_028280105.1 Desulfobacula sp.
TGTGGTAATGATTCTGGATGGCATATGCCATTCCAGCCGCTATTTTAAGCTATCATACTGCTTGGAGGCTACTTTTTAGACTTATGCATTCAAACATTACTTTTTTTAAATTTCAAAGAGCATTAAATGCATTTGACTGAAAATAGATATTATGTTCGGAATTTCACTTTCTCTTTAAAATTGTTTATTTCAGGAGTAACTGTAAACCGAAACAGGCCTGTACCTGAGACCGCGCTATTTACACACCCGCTCTATTTTACTATCCTGGGTCATTAGCACACGATACAGCCATGGGTGTGCTGATTCATTAAAGTAACAAGTTGTTACTTGGAAGAGTTTAAAATCCGAAATCAAAGAGAAAGCGATAAAATGAAACCTGAATTTGATATTGAGCGGGCAAGGAAAGAGACATTGGCGTGCGGCAACCTCATTCATTTCAACAATGCCGGGTCGTCCCTGATGCCGGTTTTGGTCAGTGAGGCCCTGCACACCTATCTTCGCCGGGAAGAGGAGATCGGGGGGTATGAAACCGCAGAATTATATGAAGAATCACTCGATCAGATATACCAATCAGCCGCCACCCTTTTAAACTGCAAACCCCATGAAATTGCCTATGTTGAGAATGCTACACGGGCATGGGATCTGGCGTTTTATTCTTTCACATTCCGTCCGGGAGAGAAAATCCTGACCACCCTTTCGGAATACGGCAGCAATGTTGTGGCTTATATCCAGCAGGCCAGACGGTATGGGGCCGACGTCGTATTTGTTCCAAATGACCCGTCGGGTCAGATCGATATTGACGCCTTATCCGGTATGATTGACGACAGGGTGAAATTAATCTCCATGACCCATATTCCCACCGGCGGCGGGCTTGTGAACCCGGCAAAAGAAGTCGGAAAAATTGCCGGCCAAGCCGGGATTCCCTTTTTACTCGACGCATGCCAGAGTGTCGGTCAGATCCCCATTGATGTGGATGAGATCGGCTGTGACGCCCTCTGTATCACCGGCAGAAAGTATTTAAGAGGGCCCCGGGGAACCGGGTTGCTCTATATCCGGGATACGCTGCTGGACCGTCTTGAGCCGCCCATACTGGATCAGCATGCGGCTGAGTTGATCTCTCCCACAGCATATCGGATGCGCCCGGATGCCAGGCGGTTTGAAAACTGGGAGCAGTATGTTGCCGGAAAATACGCATTGGCTAAAGCCATAGACTACGCCCTGTCCTGGGGCCTTGATTCGATTCAGCAGCGCATCTACGGACTGGCTGACAGGTTAAGAAAAAAACTGTCTGAAATCGACGGCATCACCCTGACCGATGAGGGGATTGAAAAGTGCGGCATTGTCACGTTCATCTCAAACCGGTTGTCGCCCCCGGATATAAAAGCGGCATTGAGCCGGAAACGGATCAATGTCTCGACCTCCAAAGGGTCCGGCAGTCTGGTCTCGTTCCGGGAAAGGGGACTGGAGGAGGTGGTGCGGGCCTCTGTTCATTATTTCAACACGGATGAAGAAATCGACTATTTTGCAGAGATGCTGGATCGCCTGACAAAGAGATGACACTCAACTGCATGCCGTTAAAGTGGGATCAATGTTTAATTTCTACGGGCCCGTTTAAAAAATGTTATACAACGTCAGGAAGATTCCGGAAAGATCAATTGCCGTGTAGATCAGCATCAGCGAAAGCAGCAGGTTGATAGCTTTCCTGAACCGGTCGTTTCCAAGTCTGTTTTTTATTGCCGCACCGCACAGTGCCCAGGTCGATGTGGCGACAAATGCGGTTCCGGCAAAGATCAGGGCGTATAAAAAAAGAAGATCCGCCTGCCGGGATACAGCGGCCAGGAATGTTGAGAACAGGGTCAACCCGTAAACAGCCACTTTTGGATTGCACAGCTGTAATGCAAACCCTTTTATAAAAGCGCCGGACACGTCTTTTGCATCTTCCAAAGAACGGTTTGAGCGCAATATGGTAATGGCCAGCCACAGGATGTACAAGGCCCCGACCCATCGCAAGTACCTTTCCGACGCGGGCATAAGAGAGAGAATCGTACTTGAAAGATAGGCAGAGAGCATCATTACGGCAAAAAAACCGGTCGCAATACCCAGGAGGAACCGGACCGTTTTTCGATACCCGTATAAAATGCCCATGGACGCACTTGATATATTGTTGGGACCGGGCGAAAAAGTGGTGATAATGACAAAGGAAACCAATGGAATGATGTCGATATTCATCCTGCACCTCTTGAATAAAAAGAAATTATAATGTACTTTTTAACATCTATATGAGCGCTATATTATTTTTTGTACAATATATTGTCAAGGAGATTGTTATATGAATCAATCCATTGATTCGGTATCAAAAAACCTTAAAACGGTGAGGGAATCCAGAAAACTCAGCCTGGACCGTCTTTCAGAACTTACCGGGGTGAGCAAAAGCATGCTGAGACAGATTGAAACCGGGAAATCAAGCCCGACCATTGCAACCATCTGGAAGATTGCCAATGGGTTGAAAATGTCGTTCACCAGTCTTTTAAGGAAGCCGGCGGTAAAGGCTGAAGTGAAACCATTCAGGACCGGGGAACCTCTGACCGCAGAAAATTCCCACTACAGACTCTTTCCTCTGGTCCCCTTTGACCCGGAGCAATCCTTTGAAACCTACTTCATAGAGATGGACCCGGACACGGTCTTTTCAGGCGAACCCCATGAAGGGCACACCTATGAATATCTTTTTGTGATAAATGGCCGGTTGGAAATCCGCATTGACGGGGAGCGGTTTGAAATTAGTGAAAATCAGTTCTTGCAATTTCAGGCCGACCGTCCCCATGAATACCGGTGCCTGAGCCGGGAAACGGCGTCGGCCATCATGCAGATCAGCTATCTGTCCTGAACCCGGGCATGCCGGGAGCAATTCAATACATCAAAATAGATCCGATCAATAGAAAACCGCCGTTTCCGGGCACCCGGTTGTTGCCCGGAAGCGGCGGCAGAAACCCGCTTTTACATCCGTTCCCAGAGGTCATAAACGTTCCCAGAGATCATAAAAATGATGGACCGGTCCGTGTCCGTTTCCGATTTGATAACCGGCGCCTGCAGTGAGGGCGCTGTGAATATAGGATTTGGCGTTCCGGACAGCGGTTTCAATCTCCATGCCCTTGGCAAGGTTGGCGCAGAGCGCCGACGACAGCGTGCACCCGGTGCCGTGAGAGTTGGGCGTGTCGATGCGCGACGCCGACAGTTCCGTCATGGTATCTGTACGTTTCTGATAGAGCAGGTCACTGCTGTCCGACCGGTCCAGGTGGCCCCCTTTTATCAGAATATTGTCACATCCCAGCCCGGCCAGGTCACGGGCCGCCTGCTCCATGTCCGGCCGGGTCTTGAT
>JANQML010000168.1 GCA_028280105.1 Desulfobacula sp.
ATTGAAACCGGTTCCCCCTTGCCGGACCGGATCTCTTTTTATCAGGCTGTCCTTATGCTGGAGGAGTGACCCGGTATCGGTCGGCGGCGTTGTCCGGTATTATGTTCACAGATATTCAAAGGGAGAGACATGATTAAAATAGAGAAACCCGCAATTATTGAAGCTGCAGGCAATAAACCGAAACTCATTGAAGAGTTTATCGGACGGGTGAACTCGGGAACCGATGACCTGAGTATCGCAAGGATGACGAGCCCGGCCGGATGGGTAGAACCCGGACAGACACCTGAATTTACCGAATATACGATCGTGTTTAAGGGAATGCTGAGAGTCGCCACAAAAGACGGCACCACCGACATCTGTGAAGGAGAGTCCGTCATTGTTCCTCCAGGGGAGTGGGTCCAGTACAGTACCCCGGAACCGGGCGGAGCCGAATATATGGCTGTTTGTCTGCCGGCCTTTTCCCCTGAAAATGTCCACCGGGATGAGTGATTCTCCCAATATGACATAGAAAATTTGTGATAATAGGGGCGGCGTTCAAACCAAAGATAGACAACCGGTTGCACAGCCGGCGGTGAACCGGTGTATCCTCTTTCCATATTCATATCCATATCCATATCTGAACCACCGGAATTCAAATTGTTTTGAGTGCCCATTCTTTCTATGGTATAGATCATGCCTGGGATACAGTATCTAACGCTGACGAAACGGTATGTTTAAATCATGGGTAAAAAAAGAAAAGTAAAGAGACAGCAGGCTCCCCCGGTGCCGGCATCCGGAGCGGCATTGGCCGTCAACCGGGATTTTTTGCTGTTAACGGCGATCCTGGGATGTTTTTTTCTCTCGGGTATGGCAGGCCTCGTATATGAAGTCCTCTGGGTGAAGTTGTTTGATAAGGTCATCGGCAGTGCACCGTTTGCAGTTGCTTCGGTGCTGACGGTATTCATGGCCGGACTGGCCGGCGGCAGTTATATCGCCAGCAGAAAAGTCGACCGGGTCAGGCAGCCCGGGGACCTGCTGGCTGCCTATGGGGTATTGGAATGTGCCATTGGGCTTTACGCACTTGTTCTGCCGTTTTTAGTCAAAGGGATTAAACCGTTATACCTGCTGCTTTACAACCAGATCTTTCATCAGTTCTGGCTCTATAATCTGATCTCCTTTGCCGTCTGTTTTGCCCTGCTGGTGATACCGGCCGCCCTGATGGGGGCAACCGTGCCGATTCTGATGAAGTTTTACGTCCGGCGCATGGATCGTCTGGGACAGCGGGCCGGCCGGCTATACGGCATCAATACGGCCGGGGCCGCATTGGGTGTCATTCTCGCCGGTTTCTTTCTGGTGCAGCGGTTTGGGGTATGGGGAACGATTTTTATTGTGGCAGCCGTCAATTTAGGGGTGGGGCTGATCACCATCTACCTGGGCCGGCTCAAGCGGTTTCAGGTTTCGGAATCCGGACACCCGCCTGCAGCGGTTCCTCCCCGTGATGCCGGCACCGCCGCTTTAGGGTCTCTTCCCAAGGGGATCTATCCGGCATTGATACTCTTTGCGGTTTCCGGTTTCAGTGCCATGGGGTATCAGGTCATCTGGTCACGCCTGATCGGTTTGCTGATTGCTCCCACCACCTATTCTTTCAGTCTTGTTGTGGCTACGTTTATTGTCGGACTGGCCCTGGGAAACTTTTGTTTCGGGTGGTTGGCCGACCGGTCTGCCAGAACATATCAACTTTTAATCGCCACACAGATTGCCGCAGCAATATTGGCCCTGGGCGTGAGCCAGTTTTTGGGAAACAGCCAGCTCTTTTTTGCCAAGTTCATTTTCTCCTGGAAGGGAGAGTTCGGCCAGATGATGGTGCTGCAGTTTGTTCTGCTTTTTTTAATTCTGCTGGGGCCCACGATTTTCCTGGGAGCTGCCTTTCCCCTGGTCAGTAAGCTGTATACCACATCTTTGCACCATGTCGGCCGGTCCATCGGTGTGGCTTATACCATCAATACCGTTGGTGCCATTTTGGGATCATTTACCGCGGGTTTTATTCTGATTCCATTTTTGGGCAAAGAAAACGGACTCTCCTTTATCGTGGCACTTCAGCTGGGGGCTGGATTTTTAGCATGGGGTGCCATGTTGTTCCGATCCTCAAATCCGTTCCAACGATTTTTCCCCCTGGTGATTGTTCTGGTGGTTGCGCTGGCGGGTGTGATCCGTTTTCCGGACTGGAACCGTCAGGTGCTCTCCTATGGCCGGTATCAGAATCTGGACCAGATGGCCCTGACGTTAAGAGATACCACCTGGTGGGAAGCGTTTAGCCGGGGCGCCCGTATTCTGCAGGAAAAAGAAAAAGGCCGTGAAGTGGTCTTTTACGGAGACGGGATCGGCGGGTTCACGACGGTTGAAAGGCAGCGGGATTTTATCGGCAATGATGTCTATACCCTGCTTAACAGCGGTAAACCGGACGCGACCTCCCATGGGGATGCCGCCACCCAGGCGATCCTGGCTCACGCCCCTCTTTTGTTTCATCCTGATGCCAAAAAGGTGATGGTGCTGGGGGCCGGCAGCGGAATGACCGCGGGTGAAGCCCTTCTCTATCCCATTGATGAACTGGATGTGCTGGAGATCAATGAGCAGGTTGTTGAGGCGAGCCGGTTTTTCACACCCTGGAATAACGACTACCTGAATGATCCGCGCACCCGGGTGATCGTTCAGGACGGCCGAAATCATCTCTCCCTGTGGGGCGGCCGGTATGATGTGGTCATCTCGGAACCGTCCAACCCGTGGATGGCCGGCATGGCCAATCTTTATACAAAAGAGTTTTTTCAAACCGTTGAATCAAAATTAAATTCAGGCGGGATTTTTATCCAATGGGTCAATGTCGCCAGAATGGACTGGCAAACCATGGCAATGATCGGTCGGACCTTTAGTGAGGTGTTTGAAAAAAATTGCCTCATGCTCTCTCCCATCGGTGCCAGTGACTATTTTTTCATCGGTTTTAAAGAGGGGGATGGATTGTCGCTTGCCAATGCGCAGGCCAATTTGAGTCACGTGAAAAACTCTGCTGTCATGACGTTGAGTGACGCGCGGTTGATGTACTACCTGATTGTGAGTGAAAATATCGGAAAGATGTTTTCCGACGGTCAGCTCCACACGGACAACTGGCCGAGATTAGAGTTTTTGGCCCCTAAAAATGTGTTTAAGAATCCGGCGGCACTGGTGGATCTTGTCATTGAAAGGCGTGAGGTCTCCCCTGTTACGGATGAAATAGTCCAAACCGCAGGGGACATGGACATGATGTTGAAATATATTGAGTTTACGGCATCTTTATATCCCAATCGCCTGACGCCTTTTGATGTTTCGCTGGCAGATCAAACCCAGTTGGAAACGTACTACCGCATCATTGAAGACTATTGCGGTAAAACAGTGGTGGATGACTATACCCAGTTTGCAGATGACCGGTCCCGGGAGATTTGCAGTCAAATCCAATTGGAAAAGATGGCGGATGTGCTTCCCCACACCGATCAGAAAGCAGATGTCTATAAAAAGATGGGAATTGTTCTGGCACGCAGGGGGGAATTTGATAAATCCATTCAAACTTTTAGGAAAAGCCTGGCCCTGGAAGCAGAAGATCCCACAACCCACTTTAACCTGGCACTGGTTTTTGCCATGAACGGGGAACTGGAAGCCGGTCGAAAAAAGCTGATTGAGGCGATCTCCCACAACCCCTTTTACGTGGATTCATATGTGCTTTTGGCCAAAATCGACCTGAGGCAGGGGAATCCCTCCGAGGCAAAAAAACATCTGAGAAAGGCCCTGGAAATCGAGGAACATCAAGAGGCCAGGCAATTGCTGGAGCGGTTGCAAAACTGATTGGCCGTAAGAAGCGTCAGCCCTCTTTGATATATTTTTTTAATGCGTTTCTGGTGGTGTCAAAGGCAAGGCAGTCCCAGGGGATCTCTTCTTTTTTAAATTCGTTGATTGACATCGATTCAGGGCAGGGCCGGATCCATCCGCCGATGATCTCACTTATGTAGACGATGATGATATTTGCCTCGCCAGGATAAGAATAGTTGCCCAGCAGGCTGTTGATCCGGGTATGCAACCCGGTCTCTTCAAAAAATTCGCGTTTTGCCGC
>JANQML010000173.1 GCA_028280105.1 Desulfobacula sp.
CCGCCTGCTGCGTTGCCTGCGGTCGTTCCTCCCTGCGGAGTATGACTGATACGCCCTCAGTCGTCACGCCTTGTCGCCTTTCATCCGGCACCTTGCTGAAGGCCAGGGAGGGACGCAACCCATGCCAAGTAGGCCGCTAAACAAAAATTTGATGGTGGATTCGGGTGATCAGATAAGGCTTGCAATCTCATGGCATGTAATGATAGGCACACCCATGAAGATATTCCAATGAGATATGTCACTGAACCCGGCTGTCAATCCCCTGGTTTAAAAGCAGGTTAGAGGATATCGATGAAACTGTTTAATAAATCAAATGAATTTCAAAACGACTCGTTCACTGCACTCAACCTGGAGAATGAAAATATTTCCCATAAATTATTCTTTTCCTGTGAATTTAGAAATTGCAATTTTTCATATGCCAACCTTGAATCCGTTCTTTTTGAAAACTGTTCATTTTTCAATTGCAACCTCTCATTGCCTAAAATGATCGAAACACAACTCCGTGGCGTTGTTTTTGATAATTGCAAATTGATTGGAATCGATTTTACAACATGCGACCGGCTGATGATCGATTTTGCAATACTGGAATGCAATGTAAAAAACTGTATTTTTTCCGATTTAAAGCTCGAAAAAACAAGATTTTACAAATCTGATTTAATTGAATGTGATTTTGTCAATGCAGATTTGTCCGGAACCGACCTGTCTGAATCAAATTTTTCCGGATCAATTTTTCATCATACCAATTTGTTTAAGGCAAATCTGACCCAGTCTACCGGTTACATCATTGATCCGTTGAAAAACAATATTAAAAAGGCAAAATTTTCATTGCCCGAAGCCTTAACACTTTTGAATACATTTGAAATCAAACTTCAATAGCAATTAACAACAATACCCGCTTTTTGTACAGGCCGCCGACAGGTTATGAGACGGACCGATTTTCAAGGTGTGGTGACGAAATTATCCTGAAAGCGAAGTATTCTTGCGGCATTCACACCAAAGTCGCTGCGACCGGCACGGGAAATACTGCGCAGATCAATGCGGCTCCCGGTTTCGGTTGGTTTAACAATAACGACGATATCATCGGCAAATTTGAACCAGAATGAATAATCCGTGGCCTCGAATCGTTTAGTCTTTGAATTTGCACCGGCAATTTCCCATCCCAACCGGCGGGCCGTTTCAAGGGCTTTGTTAAAAACCGCTTCCGGTTCATCCGGCACCATCAGCGGCTTGACATCCGGGTATGCCGCTGCCTGCTTGGCGGCCAGTTCCTCCCCGCCATATACAAGGCTATTGGCGTCTTCACCCCGTTTTTCCACAAGCACGATAAATTCAGGCGGACGGATGGTATCTGTGGTGATATCATGAATCATGGGAATCCCGCCGCCGCCTGACAACCGCAAATACCCGAGAGGAGCGGCCAGCGACAATCCGATACAAAGGGTCAGTATCAGTTTACCCATGCCCTTCTTTTTTTTGTCCATGGCAACGATAATCATCACAACCATGGAAAGGCCTGCCAATAATAGCCCTCCCATGTATCCCCCCACAAACGACAACCGAAACCCGTCAATGGGAGCCCATATTCCCAGATGGACACCCGGCCCGCCCATGAAAACCAAAAGGAGCAGAAGAAGGGTCAAACCCAATAGAATACGGACCCCTATAAACGTTTTTTGTTGATCAACAATCATAGTAACCGCCTTTGATAGAGAGAAGACTTTGGGGCGGCCTCCACAACAATGTCGATCAGGTGGAGCAAAGTCTGCACGGACGTCTCCATGATATTAACCGAAACCCATTCGGTCTGGCCGTGATAATTGTACCCGCCGGTAAAAACATTGGGACAAGGCAACCCCATGGCGGTCAGGCCGGAACCGTCGGTTCCCCCTCTTACCGGAACCCATTTGGGGGTAAGGCCGGTTCTTTTCACTGCCGATTCAAGGTAATCACAGATATGCGGGAGTGTGGCCAGCACCTCGTGCATATTTCTATAGGCTTCTTTAATATCCAGGTGAATGCCGGCAGCCGGATAATCCCTGCCGACTTCCGCGATAATATCTTCAAGCCTCTTTTTCTGCCGGACAAGGGTATCCGTATCAAAGGCACGCAGCAAAAATTTAATGACCGCTTTTCCAACCTGCCCTTCCACATGGTGTGGGTGAATAAAGGGTTCTTTGCCTGAAGTGGTTTCCGGTGAATAATCCCGGGGCAGGTGTGCTATAATATCGGCAGCCACCTTAACCGCGTTGACCATGACGTCTTTTGCCTCACCCGGATGAATATCCCTTCCCTTTATGGTAACAACTGCTGAGTCGGCACTGAATGTCTCATTGTTGATCTCGCCTGCCGGGCCACCGTCAATCGTATAGGCAAAATCGGCGTCGAATTTCTTTAAATTAAAATGGGCGGCACCTCTCCCGATCTCTTCATCCGGTGTAAATCCGATCCTGATATCCGGATACAGGATGCCCGAACTCTTTTTCAGAATCTCTGCCGCAGTCATGATAATGGCGATTCCGGCCTTGTCATCGGCACCCAGCAGGGTTGTCCCGTCCGTGGTAACAAGGGTTTGACCCAAAGAGTCGTCCAGCACGGGATTTTCCCGTGGGGTAATGGTATACCCGTTACCCAGCCGGATCTCACCGCCCTGATAACGCTCGATAACCCGGGGATTGACATCTTTTCCCGTCACGGACGGAGACGTGTCCAAATGGGCGATAAACCCTATTTTCGGTGTTTTCCCAAATGCCGGGTGATCCTTGGGAATATTGCTGTTTATCTTTGCATATAGATAACACCTGTCATCCAGTTCAACAGCATCCGCACCCAGGCCGATCAGTTCATCCCTTAACTTTTCAGCAAGGTCAAATTGCTTTTTTGTGCTGGGAACGGTTGTTGACGCCTCATCAGACTGGGTATCTATCTTAACGTAACGGATAAAACGGTTTAACAGCGGTTGTTTCATGGCCCCCTCTTTAATTGCAGTGCAAACAGTCTGAAGTCCATTGACAGTATAGAGAAGGGCTTTCATTGTCAAGGGATAAGAGAAACCCTGGCCCACATACTATAGCAAATGACAAAAGTATGTTCCGAAAAAACAAGGTCTTTATAATGTCAAGTCTCTGAAAGGGCCGACGGTCTTGGCGTCATTTGCTGTTCAACCCGTAATATGGGAAACTTAATCGGAACCTTATTTTGACAACCACATTACCTGGCAGAACAATAAGCTGTTTCAGGTATCCCAAAACTGCTTATGCAAGGGCGGACAAAGAGAAGGATATCATCCTGCGCCATATTTTTTCCATTGATTCATTGCCCCCGTGGTAAAGCTGGGAGTACAGCATATCTGTCTCTGTTCCGGCAACAGGTGCTGCCAGTTTCACAAACTTTTTGTACATCTCGGTTTCCGAGTAAGGGTGATCCGGATCCCCTTTGGCTGAAAGGGTCCGGCTCTTTATGCAGGTGCCGTCAGCCAGGCAGATCTCAAGCCGTGCCAGGCATTTTTCCGGAAAAACAGCGGTGAGAGCCGGGTCTTCTTCGATGGTCACCTTGTCGGCCAGCGTCAGTATCTGGGGATCCTTGAGCATGGCCGCGCCCATTTCTTGGCATCCCACCCGGCCCTTGGCCAATTTGCATCCCACCACATAGGGAATGGAATACATGGCGGCCACAGGGTTTTCAGGCCGGGTCCGGTTCAACAGCAATGCCTTTTCAAAGCTCTTAACCCGGATGGATGTGATGGCAGCAGGGTTGATGTCATGCGTATCCATCAGTGCAGATATTCCGTCCAGGACCGGGTGTGAGAACCGGCAGCAGGCATATTCTTTGCGGTAAACAGCGTTGATTTCCCAATTGCATCCAAGGTCTTTGCATTCAGGGGCGTCCAGAAGGAACGGATCCATGGCATCAAACCCTGTGGATGCCAGCTCAACAATGGTGCGAGCCGAGAAGGCTGCCCATGCCATGCCCTCTTTCATGGCCGATGGCGAGGCCAGAGATCTGTCCTGGGGTGCCTGGGGTGCATAATACTCGGCCAGGCCAAGGGCATTTTTTAACTTGGATCTGGACAGCCCGTAAAGTTTGGCTGCCGCAGCAACCGCACCGGTGAGGCTCCATGCACCGGAGCCCTTCCTGGGCCCGCCGGCCCGCCGCATGATCAGTGCGCTTCTCACAGCGGTCTCATATCCTGCCACAATTGCGGTCAAAAGTGCTTTGCCACAGGCCTTTTGCTCGGCTGCCGTCAGCAAGGCCAAGGGAATGATCACACCGCCGGGATGGCCCTGGGCCTTCCTGTGGCCGTCATCCAGATCAAAATAGGTGGCACTGTGCGTAAGGATAAAGGCTGCCCAGGCTGCGGTGGTGGTCCGGTCGGTGCCCAGCACGCCGAACGCTCCCGGATGGCGGTCACATATGGACCGGGAAAGCGCCTGGATGGGTCTGTACCCAATTCCGGCCAGCATGCAGCCCACAGTGTCTGTCAAACATGTCCGGGCAGAGGACAGGGCCTTGGCCGGGATCTCTTCAAACCTTAAATCCGATATAAAATCAACGATATGGGTCAAAACACTCCTTTTTTTATGCAAAACGGTCCATGGAAAAGGATGTCAGGTCCAATTCCGGATCTTTTCCCATGACCAGTGCCGCAGAGAGCCGGCCCACCATGGGGGAAAGCTGGAATCCGTGGCCGGAAAACCCGCAGACATGAAACAGACCGGGCGTATTTCTCGACGGCCCGATCACGGGGAGCTTATCATCCATCATCCCCTCAAGCCCGGACCAGGTCCGGACCACGACGGCCTGTTTCATGCACTCAAAATGGGTGGTCACGGTGTGGGCGCTCTCCTTCATCTGGGCCATATGGATCTCCCCTTTTTCCTGCTTCATATCCAGATCCGCCCGCAAGGCACCGCCAATGACCACGGTCTGGTTGTCCATCTGTTTAAACGATAGTTTCCGGCCGTGGACCCCGACCACGGGATCGATGAACCGAGGCATCCGGGCGGTGACCATCATTGCAAGGCCTGTGGGGGTAACAGGCAGATCATCCCCTGCCATTCGGGCAATCAGGCCGCCCCAGGCCCCGGCACAGTTTACCAGGGCTTCTGAATTGAATGGCCCCTGGTTCGTAACCACCTCGAACCCATTGGACCGGGGCATGATATCCTTTACCTGGCAGCCCCCCATAAATTGCGCCCCGGCAGACCGGGCTGCATTATAAAAATGTTTCAGGGTCAGGGCCGGCAGGGCAAACCCGTCCTGTCCGGACACCATGCCCCCGCTGCAGGGTCCTGAATAGGCGGGAATCAGGTGGCGTATCTCATATGGCCCCACCAACGTCTCGTGTTCAAAGCCCATCGCCCTTACCTGTGATACCCGGTGTTCAAACACTGACAGGGCCTCGTCATCCGGGGCGATTCTCACCTGCCCCACAGGCCTGAACCCGCAGTCTGAACCCACAATTTTGGGCAGTTCAGGCCACAATTGCATGGCTGCCGCAGACAAAAGGATTTCCTCAAAGGCCCGGTTCAACTGCCGCACGCCCCCGGCATTCACGGCCGATGCATGGCAGGGGAATATTTCTTTGTCTAAAAGCAGGACGTTCTTGCCTGCCCGGGCCAGATTCATGGCAGTGGCGCTTCCCATCAGCCCTGCACCGATGATGATCACGTCTGCTTTGGAACTCATGCCTGCGGCTCCAGCAAATCAATGTCTGCCAGTTCCGCAAGTGAGATATTGCGCACCGGGGGCCGGATATTGAGCACCGGCAACTGGGACACATCCGTGCCCAGGTGGTGGGCAATGAGTTCACACAGGGCAGGACCGCACATCCTTCCCTGGCACGGCCCCATGCCGCACCGGGTCAGGGCCTTTATTTCATTGGGATCCCGGCACCCCTGGTCCAGCGCCTCCCGGATATCCCCGGCACTGATCCCTTCGCACCGGCAGACCAGGGTGTTGTCGTCCAGATCGTACAGGCCTGATCTGGGCTTGAATATGGCATCCAC
>JANQML010000176.1 GCA_028280105.1 Desulfobacula sp.
CCAGCGCGTCATCCCCATGGATGTGGCCGGCTGTTATATCCCGGGCGGCCGGTTCGCCCATGCCTGCTCCGCCATCATGAGTGTGGCCACGGCCAAAGCCGCCGGTGTTGAAACGGTAATTGCCTGCTCCCCGCCCAGAGGGGACTCCATTGCACCGGCCGTGGTCTATGCCCTTGATGTGGCCGGTGCGGATATGATCCTTGAAATGGGGGGCGTCCAGGCGGTTGCCACCATGGCGTTCGGTCTTTTTACCGGGAAACCCGCCAACATCCTCGCCGGACCGGGCAATGCCTATGTGGCTGAGGCCAAAAGCATCTTAGCCGCACAGGGCAGATGCACCATCGATGTATTTGCAGGTCCCACGGAATCTGCTATTATTGCCGACAGCAGTGCCGACTATATGACGGTTGCCATCGATCTGGTCTCCCAGGCCGAGCACGGATATGATTCCCCGGTATGGCTTTTTACCGATTCCAGGGAACTGGCTGACAAGGTGATGGAAACCATGCCCAAGATCATTGCAGATATGCCTGATCCCGATGTCCCTGAATTGTCATGGCGGGATTACGGTGAGATCATTCTCTGCGACGACCGGGAAGAGCTCTGCCGGGTCAATGATCAGTACGCAGCCGAGCATGTCCAGGTAATTGCCGCCGATCATGACTTCTGGGTAAAGAATCTGACATCTTACGGATCATTGTTTTTAGGGGAGGGGAGCACGGTACCCCAGGGCGATAAATGTTCAGGCACCAACCATATTCTGCCCACCAAAAAAGCAGGGCACTACTCAGGGGGGTTGAATGTCCATAAGTTTCTCAAAATTTATACCTATCAGGAGATATCTCAAACAGCCAACCTGACCGTGAGCGCCGCCGCTTCCAGACTCTCCCGTGTGGAAGGGATGGAAGGCCACGCCCGGGCCTGCGACTGGCGTCTTCGAAAATATTTTCCGGAACGGGAATGGGATTTTGAGGTCTATGATCAGACCATATATTAAGGAGAGCCGACAATGACAGCCAACCGTTTTTCCAAAGATTTTACCCAGCAGGAACCTATTCCTGAGGCCGGTGTGAAAGCAGCCCTTGCCGTCCTTGCCTCGGGCAAACTTCACCGGTATAATGTCGCGCCGGGCGAGAAAGGGGAGACCGCCCTTCTGGAAGAGGAATTTGCAAGTTACATGGGCAAATCGTATTGTCTGGCCTGTGCCTCCTGCGGCAGTGCCATGTACCTGGCCTTGAAAAGTGCCGGGGTCAAACCAGGGGATAAGATCCTCTGCAATGCCTATACCCTGGCGCCGGTTCCCGGTGCCATTGAAAATACCGGGGCGCAAATTGAATTGGTCGATATCGTGAATGATTACACCATTGATCTGGATGATCTGGCCAAAAAAGCAGCTGCTCCAGATGTGAAATGGTTCCTGCTTTCCCATATGCGGGGGCACATCGCCGACATGGACCGGATCATGGAGATTTGCCGCACCCACGATCTGGTGCTCATTGAAGACTGTGCCCATACCATGGGTGCTGCCTGGGACGGCCGGAAATCCGGCAGTTTCGGAACCGCCGGATGCTTTTCCACCCAGACTTATAAACACATGAACTCCGGAGAGGGCGGCCTCCTGGTGACGGATGATCCGGATCTGATCGCCCGTGCCATTATCCATTCCGGCTCCTATATGCTCTACGAACGGCATACGGCCCGCCCGGATATGGCGGTTTTCGAATCCCTGAAAACCATGGTTCCCAATTATTCCAGCCGGATGGACAATCTGAGGGCCGGCCTGCTCAGACCCCAGCTGGCCGATCTGGACCGCCAGTGCCGTCGATGGAACCGCCGGTTTGACCACCTGGCTCAAGGGCTGAAAAAAATCCCCGGCATTTTTGTACCGGAAAGAAGCGAAAAAGAGGCATATGTGGGGTCATCCATCCAGTTTTCACTGAACGGCCGTACCGAACCGGAGATCCGTGCCTTTCTGGACAGATGCCTGGAACAGGGCGTAGAGTTGAAATGGTTTGGCAACAAAGAACCGGTGGGATTCACCAGTGCCTACGAATCCTGGAAATATTTCAGCGACCTCCCGGACCTGCCCAACACCAAACGGATTCTTGCCGTGATGTGCGATATGCGCATTCCCTTGACATTCAGCCTGGATGATTGCGATTCTATCCTCGGGATCATTGAAGAGACAGCAAAAGAGATTTTAACCTAAATGATTTGCACACGGCATAATCGTGGTTAACTTCATTCATTCAAATAACGAGTTATTAATTAGAAGAGTAAGGAGATAAAATGAATTTTACCCAATTTCCCAGACGCCCCTACCTGAACGGGCCCACCCCCATTGAAGCCATGCCGGCCCTGAGCCGTGCCCTGGGGGGAGGTGTCCACCTCTATATTAAACGCGACGACCTTCTGCCCGGTGCCGCCGGCGGCAACAAGACACGTAAGCTGGAGTTCTGTATTGCCGATGCCATCGTAAACGGTGCAGATACCATCATCACCTGTGGTGCCGTCCAGTCCAACCATTGCCGGCTGACGGCTGCCTGGTCTGCCAAAGAGGGGATGGACTGTCACCTGATTCTTGAAGAACGGGTGGAAGGCTCTTACAAAAAAGAGGCGTCTGGCAACAATTTTCTGTTTGAACTATTGGACGTGAAAACCATGACTGTGGTACCGGGCGGTTCCGACATGATGGCCCAGATGAATCTGAAAGCCGAAGAACTGACCGCCCAGGGAAAAAAGCCTTATATCATTCCCGGCGGTGCCTCCAACGCCATCGGCGCACTCGGGTATGCCGCCTGTGCCGAAGAGACCATGTCTCAGCTCAACGGTATGGGGCTTGCCATCGATCATGTGGTGGTTCCTTCCGGATCAGCCGGTACCCATGCCGGAATGGTGGTGGGCATGACCGGCACCCATGCCAACATTCCCGTATCCGGTATCAATGTATCCCGCCCCAAAGATACCCAGGAGGAGATCGTCTATGCCCTGGCCAAGGAACTGGCCGCTAAACTCGGTATCAAGACCGATGTTGACAGAAGTGAGGTGGTCTGTTTTGATCAGTATGTGGGGCAAGGATACTCCATTCCCACGGATTCTATGGTTGAGGCGGTGAAGCTGTTTGCCAAAACCGAAGCCGTTCTGCTGGATCCGGTATACTCGGGCAAGGCCGCTGCCGGCCTCATTGATCTGGTTCGCCAGGGGCATTTCCAAAAGGGGTCCAACGTCTTGTTTCTCCATACTGGGGGATCGCCTGCATTGTTTGCCTATATGGATACATTCAGAATTTAAGCCAGAATCTAAGATTGTCCGGTTATACCATTCCCCCGGTTTTTCCGGGGGAATGGTCAGGGAGTGATAGATATGAAAGAAAAGACAGCGGGAATTATCGGGGGAATGGGGCCTGAGGCCACGGTTGATCTCATGCGGCGGATCATCAGCCTGACACCGGCCCTTGATGATGCGGACCATATCCGGTGCATCGTGGACAACAACCCCAAAGTCCCGTCACGGATCAAAGCGATTATCGAAGGCCACGGTCGTGATCCCGGTCCGGATATGGCAGAGATGGGAACCCGGCTGGAATCCTGGGGTGCGGATTTTCTGGTCATTGCCTGCAATACCGCCCATCACTACTATCCGGCCGTAAAGGATGCCGTATCTATCCCGGTCATTCACCTCATCGGCCTGGTCACCGATCATTTAATAAACCGTTTCCCCGGTCACACCCGCATCGGTATCCTTGCCTCTCCTGCGGTGGCCATGACCGGTTTGTACACCGACCGGTTCACCCCGTTGGGCCTGATCGATGTCTGGCCGGAGCAAGCGGTCCAGGAGCGGCTGCTTCAGGTGATCAAATCCGTTAAAAAGGGGGATACCGGTGCTGCCGTTGTAAAGGAATATCAGTCGGTATGCCGCCATCTGGCCGACAAGGGGGCAACCGTTGCAATTGTTGCCTGCACCGAATTAAGCGCTTTGAACGCGGTTCTGCCGGTTCCGGCGGTGGATGCCGCCCAGATACTGGCCAAGGAAATTGTAGAGGTCGCCAAAAACAAAAAAGAGATTGCCACCTATTTTACGAATCCCAAACGGTAAATTCATTTCGCACCTAAATATTGACAATCCCAGCGAATTGCGCTAATTGAATGGCTTGTTTTTCCCGAATACACAATAAATCGATTTTGCTTTAGGTGCCGGCAGAGACCCTTGCTTTTAAAACCATTTATATGTCGGTTACCTGAATAGCCATGGCATCTCCGGGGCAGGCGGTCAAAGCAAGATCAGCCCTGGCCGGGTGAAATGAATTGTAACCATCCACAGGAGGATTGGTTTTGGCAGATAACAAATCGTCCATGAAATCCCTCAGGGCATATGAGACGATCAGGGATATGATTCTCACGGGTGTTAAACGCCCGGGAACCCGGTTGATTCTTTCGGAACTGGAAACGGAACTGGAAATCGGGCGGGGTCCCATCCGGGAGGCCCTGATGCGGCTGGACCGGTCCGGGCTGGTTAGAAACATTCCCTATAAAGGGGCCATTGTAGCCACACCGCCCACCCGGAAAGAGATTCGCCACATTTACGATCTGAGGGTGACGCTGGAGGTCAAACTGGCCATCGAGGCCATGGAGAATCTGACTGAATCAGATTTCTCCGTTCTTGACTCTCTTTTGACTTCCATGGAAACCTTGCCGGAGAATCATTATCATTACGACCGGCAGTTCCACAGCCATATCAACGAAGCGTCAGACCTGCCGCATTTATGCACCATTGCCCAAACCCTGGCCCTTGTGGTGGAGAGTGTTCTCAGTATCTACCGCTGGGAAACCGATCATTGCAAAAAATTCAATTCCGAACATCGGGCAATTTTTGATGCCTTAAAGGCAAAAGATGCAGATGCCGTGAAAAAAAACGTGGAAAAAAATATCAAAAACGGCCTGGATATCATCAATGAAACCTATGACAAGATGTTCCGCATTTTCTAGAATCTGAAAATAATCCTGTATGATATAAACCCCAACGTTGCAAAAAGTGTGAAATTTTCAGCTTCGAGGCGTCAAGGCTGACGCGCAAGCCGTCTTTTGCAAAACCTTGGAAACGAAGACCTGTACTATCTGTTCCGACTCTGCTTTTTAGATGGTGACCCAGAACCCTCCTTGCTTTGTCCGGATGGATTACAGTTATCCAGCGTATTCTTTGATGCGCATTTGATCATATTGGGTTTCAAATCCGCTGAAACACAATTTCTGATATAATTTGAACATGAATGGCGGTTCAACAAAGTAATATGAATTTTTCATGTATTGGGGAGGGATATTGATCCTTGAAATTTCAGTTTTTTCTTCTGTCTGTTTGATATCAACCCATGCCACAGAACAAAACTCTCCCTTTTTATCCACATCTCGAATCAACCGTTTGCCTGAAGCATCATAAGTATTTGAATTTCCTTTAAATTCATATTCCGCTTTTGGCCAGCCAGGGAATGGATAAAATCCCGGATGGTTTACAGGAAATTGAATCGTACCGCACTGGGCCGTATATACCACAGGCACACCTAATTGGGTTGCGTATTTGTACGGTATAACTTCAGAGGCCAGATAGGATTGGTGGTTTAAAATTTTATTAAAACAATATGTGTCCGGGTGTTTGAAATCAGGACGGATGGTTCCCCACAACGCGACAATAACCACCAGTTCAACCCGGCTTTTCTTGAATCCTTCATAGGTTTCCCTGGAAAAAGAGTCAAAACAGATAGCGCCTCCTATCCGGCCAAACGGGGTTTTAAAAATACCGGGACCGGGTGTGTCTGAGCGTTTCCATACGAGCCGCTCCTGGCAAGTCGGGTTGCGTTTGCGGTATATTTGAAGACTTCTGTCGCCACCCACCATGACCATGGTGTTGTAAAAGTCTCCTTCAAACCGCTCATAAATACTGGTTGTAATATAAATCTTATGCTTGGCAGCCTGATTTTTCAACCAATTGACAGTATATCCGTCAAGGGGTTCTGCCAGTTTCATCAATTTATCGTTAGTGGAAAACCCAACATTGAACATTTCCGGCAGAACAACAAGCTGTGCGCCTTTCTTAACTATCTTTGAAATATAGTGTTCAGCCTTTCCTATATTTTCGCTGACCTGAAGAGGTATTGCTTTCATCTGATAAATACCGATGCCAATCATAATATTATCTCCGCGTTTTTTTGTTCCATGCCGCTTTGGCTTATATTTGCTTCCTTTTTTGTTTTTTCTGATCTCTGTGCTTAATAAAAAAATATTGAAACAATAACGCACAGGGCATAGTTAACCTCAACGTTGCATAAAAATTTTATCATAAAAGCTGAAATCACTTGACGATACAACAAACGCTTCAAATTTAAAGACGCTTTCAAGACTTCATCATAAGTGGGTTCCGTCATTTCATCTTTTTTTACAAATTCTTACCCTCCGGGAAAAGCGTGAAGATCCCATCTTCTTCGTTCCCAAGGTTT
>JANQML010000178.1 GCA_028280105.1 Desulfobacula sp.
CCCATCTTCTTCGTTCCCAAGGTTTTGCGGTAGATTACTACAGCGGCAACCTTGGCGCCTTGAAGCTGGAACCTTCACGCTTTTTGCAACGATGAGGTACATAAAAGACGGTCGAAGGTGAAAATCCGGATTTAAAATCAAACCGGAAACTATTTAAACCGGGAGCTATTTAAAAAAGGCGTTCACCATCCTGATGGCGTCCAGATAAAACTCAGGCAGTTTGTCTTCAATGGGAAATCCTGACAGGATGGTATCTAAACTCTTCAGCCAGTCACCCTGCTCAAAGCCGGACACGAGATGGATGATTTCTTTGAATTCCATATCTTTGCCGTTCAAAGCCGCTTTGATTTTATCCGATAAAGAGATGGTTTCAAGAATTTTTTCCATGGGAAGATCCAGCATGGCATCCATGTGAGAGAAAAGCCCCAGTGTAAACAGCTCCTCGGTTGAAAAAGACGTTTTTAAACAGGTACCGCACAATTCGCACATCCGGGCCCGGATCATGGCGGAACGGACCAGTTCGTTGGGCTTATCCGCATTCAGATCCGAAACCGTAGCAATGTTGATAAACTTTTTTAATTCATCCACACCCAGATAGGTGATGGCATCTTTGATCGTATTAATGGGAGTCGGCCGTTTAAAGTATGCCGAGTTGATGAACTTAAGCAGCTTAAAGGAGAGAGAGACATCTTTTCTGATCAGGTCTTCCACTGCCTTTAGATTCAGTTCGGTATGGTTGATTTCACTGATCAGTTTGAGTTTCGTGATCTGGACCAAGGAGATTTCCCGCCTGGACAGGATTTCGGGTTTTGAGAAGAAATAGCCCTGAAAAAGAGAGAATCCTATCGCTTTGGCCTGTTCAAATTCATCATAGGTTTCCACCTTTTCCGCAAGAAAGGTAATATCGTAGTCCTGTTTGATATTGAATACGATATCGCCAAGCGTATTCAGGGGAGTGGCAATGATATCGAATTTGATAATTGAGCAGAGATCCATCATGGGCTTGAATTTTTTATGATAGATGAAATCGTCCAGTACAATGGTGAATCCCTTTTTTTTGATTGCCTTCACGGCATCAATAACGGATCGATCCGGCTCAATGTCCTCAAGGATCTCCACGATAATATGTTCCGGGGAGAAGAGCAGTGGGTTTTTTTGAAGGATCATTTTTTTTGTAAAATTAATAAATCCCGGTTTGTTTCCCAGGATCTCTTTGATATCAAACGAAAAAAACGTGTTGGACAAAACGGTTGAGGTGGCGATATCACCGTCAATATCCGGAAAGGTGTTTTCAAACCCTTTGCGAAACAAAATTTCATACCCGAAAATGGTTTTATCGATTTTAAACACGGGTTGGCGGGCAACAAAAACATTCATTGGAATTCTCCGACCAAAAGTATGTCTGTGAGTATAGCTGTTTTGCAGGTAAAAGCAATAATAATAAAGGGTTGAAGTGTCAAAAGTGTGAGCAGAGCGGTTCATCGATCCTTCAGCCGCGGTTTGACCGGTAGCAGCATGGGGACGGCCGACTGGTAATCGCAATAGTCGCGGCCAAAGAGGCGGACCAGATCTCTTTCTTCCCACCGGGCTCCGACACAGATCCAGACGGTCCATAAAAGATTAAAGACCAGCCGGTCCAACGTGAATACCGTAGTGCTCCAGATCAATACAAGGGTGAAAAAATACATGGGATGGCGCACGTATTGATAAGGCCCTGCTATTTTAAGGACGGGCGGGTCTGTCCTGCTCTGTCTGCGGGGACGGATTCCCATGGGATCAAGGGAATCCAGCGAGCGGCCTGCCCATAGAAATCCGGCCAGGCAGATAAGCACCATCAGACCCTGAACCGGTTTCAACCAGACCGGCAGGCTGACAAGAACTATGTCTGAATGTTGCCGGAAAAGGACGACCAGGATCAGGGTGAGCCCTGACACAATGGCATAGACGGCAGGTTCGAAACGTTCGGGAAGATAACGGGCCGCCCGTTTTTTAAATGGACGCCTGACCATCAGGGAGTGCTGGATAAAAAAAAGGAGTGACAGTCCGGTATTTGCGACCAGGGCCGATGCCGGATCCGATGTCAGGTGGATGGAAACCCGGGGGCCCAGAATCAAAAAGCAAACAAAATAGACCAGAGATCCGCCGCCCAAAAATAAAGAGGCGTATTTTAACGGCACAGGCAGTTTAACAGGTTGGGAATTATCGGTACTCATGCCGTCAATCATGACGGAATCTGATTATTTTGTAAAGGAGGAGGCCGTATTCTGTCTGTACTGGATTGCCGCCTGTTTGATGATGTGCACCAGGGGAAAGATCAAAAGAAAGAAAAGGATGATCCAGGCCTGTTTGGGAAAGGACCGGCCGCCGGCCCATGCAGCATACAGATAGGGGGCGGTGCTGGCAAAAAATGTAAATATCCCCCACTTGAAAATAAATTTCAGCTCCTGTCTCTTATCCGTTAATGTCCGGATCAGGCGGGTCCATCCGTTCACGTATGCCGGTACGGTTCCCATATCAATAATGAAAAATATCCACGGGTGGATACCGTATTTAACAAGAACCGGGTAAAGGGCAATGAACCGCATAATATCCCAGAGCCAGATACAGATAATCGCCCTTTTTCTGGTTTCCCGGTTGGTAATCAGATCCAGGTTCATATTTTATCCTCAATGACATGCAGGGAAATACGGCTGCCCGTAACCGCACTTCTGCCGGTGTACAAAAAGGTAATTATCCATATGAGCTGCAGAAAAAGGATTATCCAGGGGTTCCAGACCATTGACAGGCCGACTGACAATTGAGGGGTTTGGGCTATCTGAGGAAAGAAAAGAGTCGCACCGGTAAGATAGGGAATGGTCAGCAACGACATCACCTGATAGGGGGTGATGGCCAGTCTGCCCCTGAAATCCGCTCTTAAAAATTCAGATAAAAACCGCCATACCTGGGTCACAATGATGGTTTCCAGCAATGCCGCGGAAAAATAATGATTTAAAAAGAGCCAGGTCCCGAAAACCGCACTGACCGAATAGATAACAGCGGTGATGATCTGGATGGGGATGACCGGCTGACCGTCCAGGTCATCTGCATAGGCGATTTTTTTGGTTTTCCCGTTAAAGACCAGGTTGAATCTTGAAAACAGATGCCGGACCCGGGGACTGCAGGCGGCCAGCGGCTTGCCGTAACAGCAACCGAAACTGACACATGCCAGGCGCCCCAGTCCTTCGCCGTAAGCATATGCAATACTGATGGCGGATAAAAATACAATGACGGAAATTTCAAATCCCTCTATTTTTCCAAGCGTGTGATTGACGGCCAATACGATCCATGGTGCGGCAAGGGCTCCGGCAAATACGGCCCCGCCCACGGTCAGGGTATTGGTTTTCTTTTCCACGATGCGGGCAATCAGCTTGGCTGACGGCATACAGATCATCAGCAAGGAGACCGTCAGAGCCACCAGACCGGTCATGGGGATGCCCATGGACCCACTCAGGATCAAAAAGATGAACACGGCAAAAGTATAGGCATTGGCACATAAAAAACCGTAATAGGTCAGGTTCAGGCCGTTCCAGGCGCCCTGCCCGTTTTTTTTCCGGGGCAGAACCGCCAAAATCTGCCAGTTCTCTTTGGGGAGGGTCTTGAATCCCCAGGCAATGCTGGTGAGAATGAAGAGCACAATCACGCCGATAAAAAAAAGAGTATCCATTATAATCCCTTTCCGATGATTTCCCCGACGCTGACTTCGGTTTCCACCAGGGGGGTTCCGAACCCTTCTGAAAACCGGCTTTGGACATCGGTTCGTTTGCTGTTTTGTATAAGGTCGGTTGACAGGGCGATCCTGTTTTTTTCAAAAATAAGAACCGTGGTTGAACTGCCGGGTCGAAACAGGCTTTTGGGCTGACCGATCTTAATAAATAATCCTTTTTCAACCGGTTGCGGGTCGTTGTATTTTCGATCACTATAGCACTGGACAATCCGTCCGATCATCATGGCAACAATCTCAATCATGGCAACGAGACCGACACGGGATCCGTTCTCCACATCCGTATCAATGACGGTGACCATCCGCCTGTTTTTGGAACAGGGGGTCATGGATTTTACAATGGCCCCCGGGTTGCATGAGTGGAACACACCGTTGATCTCATATATATCCGCAACCCTTCCCGATACCGGGGCGTGGTTGTAATGATATTTATCCGGTGTCAGCCGGAATATCGCAAAATCGCCCCTGTCAAATCTATGGAGCCACCGGGTCTTATCCCGGCCGATTAGTTCAATGAAATTAAAAAACTTTTCTTTGATAAACAGGCTTTTCTGACGGCAAAAAGAGCCGGGCAGCATTCTGGAATCTGCCGGAGAGACAACAGCGTCCGGATGATCCGGCAGGGGGCGGTATTTCCAGTATTTTATTTTCCGTTCAAAGATCTTCCGGTATGAATCAAATCCGTCTATGGGGTCGAGCAACTCATCCCGGCGAATATGGAGCCGGTCAAAGAGGTGGGAGGGAATCTCTTTCTTGTTTACCCGGGGTAAATCAAATTTCATAAATCCCATCATTGCCGACGCCCGTTTAGAAAGCAGCAGGTTATATGCAAAGGGCGCATTTTCTCGGATGGTGGAGTAGAGCGCCCGGATGGTCCGGTCAAAGTAAAGGCTCTCTGTTGCCACCCGGTTGGTGGGCCTTTCAACGTATTGATGGATATCGGATTTCATCGGCCTATCTTCTGACTAAAAATTGTTATTTTAATGAATGAGATGCACCATGGTTGTATCGTTTGCTTTTGGCTCATTTATCGGCAAAGGCTTTCTTTTTTTTGCGGACATATAAAATGATCAGGTAAATCAGCTTTTTCAAATCACTCTGTTCCAGCCGGTCCTCTGTAAAACGGGTGCGGGCCGTCTTTAAGAACCGGGTAAGGTCCATATCTTTAAGAACAGCGTGAAGCGCCTGGTTGTATGAAGAATCCCGATAACCGGCCCACAGTTCCAGCGTTTTGAATTCGGTTTCAAGTTCGGTAAATCCTTCCCGGATCTGCCGGTCTCTCAGATCCTGAATATAAAATTGCTCGGCCCTTTTATTGAACACCTCACCATTGAGTTTCATGGCATCTTTTTTATCGCTTCCGGCCAGGATACCGGCGGTCAGTTTACCGGCAGTGGATTTGTCTTTGGGTGAGCAGATCCTGGATTCAAGGTCTGTCAGCAATCCCTGCAATCTTAAACTCTGGATCAGATCCCGGCCGTCGTCTCTGATCATCTCAATGAGGGCTGCTTTATAATCGATCATCCGGATCCTCGTATATCCGGCATACCGTCTGCTGAACCGGGTTCGCTTCACCCGGCGCAGGATTTGCCTTAAAAACAGGTTCTCTGTTTTTGTTTTAACAAAAAAGGTGGGAAGATCGATGGCACCGGCGAAAAAGATCTGCCGGCGTTCGCTTTCAATGTCGGGTGTATCCGGGATCATGGCATGGGCCACTTTTCCGGACAGGATATATTGATAGGCCAGGGCGGTGATCAGGTTCTGGAGATCTGTGGCATACCGCATGTCGAACATGATCCGCTCGAAAATGCTGAAATACCGGTGTTCAAATCCGCTGTATCCCATCTGGGACGTTTCCCTGAGCCTCACCAGCTGGTAAAGCGGCATTCGTGAATCAAAGATACCCATTTGGGAAAGGTCGTGTTTAAGGCGGTCTCCATTTCCGATTTGTCCGTTAAGGGCCGGGCTTTCATCCGTGCTCATCAGGGAGACAAAATAATCCACCAGCCGGTAGTCGGGCAGAAAATCACCTTTGAGACCGAATATCCGGCTTAAAAACCGATCGACCAGTACCGGGCCGAACGGTGTAATCGGATTTCCCAGGATACTGATTTTCGCCTTTCGTTTCCACCGCCGCCAGATCATTCTCAAATGGGTATAGTCAATTTCGTGGGGCAAAAATCCCAGCACGGTTTCCGGATGGAAATCCTTAAAATCCAGCCGGTAGGGGGATGCACTGTAAATACCGGGAAAAAGGCATAAAAAATGCTCGGTTATTTTAATCGCCAGGTCCCCGATATACTTTTCGTGGGCCGGGGTAAATCCGGATGCCTTGTCTTTGAGCAGCCGGCCCAGCTTTGCGCTCCCGATGCTGATATGGGTGCCGTTATTGGCAAGGCTGATATTCGAGTTGTTGGGCAGGACCACGAGATTGGATGTGATAATCCCGGCTTCCTTGAGTTTTGAGATACCGTTGATCTGGCTCCTTGAAAGCACCTTGTGGCACAACTTCATATAGTCATGTTTTTCCTCACCCCTGCTCCAGCCGGACAGACAGGGGCTCATGAAGAGATGCCGGTAAAATTCGTCTGAAATACAATTGTTCAACTGTTTCTGCATAAAGGGCGGGGAGGCGGAAAAATAGACCCTTACCTGCTGACCATGGTCCTTAAGTTTGAACTGGTGTTCTGCATAGGCGATGATCAGCTGGGTCAGCAGAAAACGGATCAGGGTTTCCCGGGCAGCCTCTTTGCCGGCGCTTTCCGAAGAAGAGACCGATTTGACCGGGTAGAATGAAAAAATTTCAGGGGAGGTATTATCGTTTGAAAAATGGGCCATCATCTCTTCCCCCGTGATCCGGATAAACGGGTGAAGACTGGCGTCCCTGTCCAGAACATCGGCAAGGGCGAGTTTCAGAAGATAGCTGACCGGGATGCGAAGAAAGGACTGGCCGTCTTTTTCAAATGTAAACCGGTGGGCATCGGACCGGGGCGTTGATCCGGGAACGGCTTTATCCGATTGAAGATCGGATCTAAATATATGGTTGGCGTATTTTGATAATGCGTTTTGGGGAAACCGGACCCAGCTGTTTTCCCAGACCTTGCTCTCTTTTTCTTCCAGGTACCGCTCAAGCCCGATAACGGTTTTTTTAGACATGTCCCCGGATGCCGATCGTCTTAAAATATTTTTGTAATAATTGGATTCTTCAATGGTAACGGCCAGGTCCAGGTTCTCCTTTTTTCCGATGACCACGGCCTGAAATTCATTTTCCACACCAACGGATGTATCCCGTTCTGAAAACGGCAGATGCTGTGCCAGGTCTTCCGGATCGGTTCCCGGTATTTCCAAAAGGTGGAGCAGATGATCGGGATCCGCAGCAGTGGCGCTGTCTCCTTTTGCAGTATGACTGGATATGAATCTGGAAACTCTCACAAGAGACCCCGTTTTTTGATTGATCCTGTAACGTGGGCCTGATTATGCCGGACAGATGTTGGGGATCTGTTATGGTGGTGCTAAAATTAAGTTTGGACCTTATCCGAACAGTTTGATGATCAGGGGCAGGGCCGTCATGGTGCCGAGAGTGGAGCCAAGGTTGGTAAAAATGACCACCAGAAGGATCCGGGTCACATTGTTCCGCCAGAAGCCTTTGACAGATACGATGTCCGCAGGGATCGATTCCAGATCCCGGACCTTGGGTTTTCTTGAAAACGCCTCCACAAGCCCGGATACCCACCCGGCGGCAATCATGGGATTGAGTGAGGTCAGGGGGGCTGCCAGAACCGCCGAGACAATGGTGAACGGATGGGCAAGTGCCAGAACCGCCCCGAATCCGGCAAAAATACCGTTGGCAGCCACCCAGATCCAGATCATATCCGTACCGGTGTTTTTTCCTTCCATGATAAAACCGGTGGCAAATACGATCAGGATAGCCAGGGGAAGTCCCCATTTCAGAATCTTGCCCAATTGTCCGGACGGCGGTATCCGGTCCAGCTCATCCAGATCTATGGGGTCGTCACTTGCCAGGTACCGTCTGATCCCGGGGGCATGGGCCGCTCCCACAACAGCCACTATTTTTTGGCCCGGCGCGGTTCGTATCTTTTCGGCCAGGTAGCGGTCGCGTTCGTCGATCAGGGCCCGCTCGATGACCGGGTGGCTTTTTTTCACATCCTTTAACAGGGTTTGGAGGATGTCCTCCTGTTTCATCTTTTCAATGTCTTCTTCTTCGATCTCGTCGGAGGCGCCAAAGGAAAAGACCAGGGAGACCATCAGCTTGAGTTTCTCCCACAATCCCATGGTCCGCCAGACACGGTTCAAGGTTATCTGGATCTCCCTGTCGGACGGGATGATATGGGCCTGGATTTTTTCAGCCGCCTGGATGGCATTGATCATCTCCTGTCCCGGTTTGATCCCGAATTTATCCGCCATTTTTTTCTGAAAAGAGGCCAAAAGAAGATTGACAAACAGGAGCAGGGCTTTTTTCTCTTTTATAACTTTAACAATATCCATGTTTCGCCACCGGCCCGTATCCTTCAACGCGGTCAGCCGGGTGCGGCACAACTCCACGCAGACCGTATCCGGTTCTTCCTCCCGAATGGTCTTTTCAACCAGGTCGGCACTCTGTCTGGATACGTGGGCCGTACCGATCAGCAGCAGCTGTTTTCCATTGACCGTTAAATGATCAATCATTTTGTCCGAGCCGCTCTGCTCATCTTCAACATTCTCAACCCTGGCGTTTTCCATGGCGTATTCAACCTTTTTTAATCCTGATACTGCGATTATGTCCGCTCTATTTTTTTAATTCCCGATCCGGTGTCTCCACCGGATCAAGGGCGTGTCCGGTTCCGGTCCGTATTATATACATTAAATATTTGATGGCAACACAAAATAATCCAAAATCTTGACCTGCCAATTCAGTTCTGGTATTCAGTTTTTTATGAAATCCATAGATGAGCAAATACTCAGATCCACAAAAGAGATTATTGTCAAATTTATTGAAATGGGGCGGATGTCTCCCACCAATGTCCATGAATCCTTTAAAGATATCTATGCCACAATCAATAAGACGGTGAAGGAAAACCTCAATAAACCGGTATCCTGCAATGACAAGCAAGACTGACGATACCTTTTTCAAAATCAAATCAGGAATAAAAGAGGGGCTGAAAAAAGGATGGAGCGGGCTGGTCTGGCTGCTGAAAATTCTGGTGCCCATCTCCTTTATCACCACCGTGCTGGTCAATTACGGGTTGATCTACAAGCTTGATTTTATCCTGACCCCGTTGATGAACGTACTGGGTCTGCCGGCCTCTGCCGCCATTGTCCTTGTTATCGGGGTTTTTACGGGAATCTACGGCACGGTTGCCGCCCTGTCGGTGATGCCGTTTTCCATGGATCACATGACTCTGATTGCCGTATTCATCTTGATTTCCCACAACCTGTTTCAAGAGGGAATGGTCCAGGGACGATCCGGTATCAGCACGCGTTTTTCCTGCTGTTTCAGGCTGATTACGGCCTTTATTGTAACCTTTATCTGTGCCAAAATTATGGGTGTTTCTGCCCAGGATGCGGCCGGTCCGGCTACAGGTGCGCTGAGTGCTTCCCCTCTGCCTTTTGTTGAAATGATTAAACAATGGGGATGGAATACGCTTAAACTGTTTGTTAAAATATTCTGTATCATCGTGCCGTTAATGATGGTCATCGAACTGGCCAAAAATTTTAATGTGATTCACTGGCTCACCCGGATGACATCCCCGTTATTGGCCGTCATGGGGCTGAAGCGATCAACGGGAATGCTCTGGCTGACGGCGGCGATTTTCGGTTTGGCCTTTGGATCTGCCGTGATTGTGGATGAAACTCAGAACAATGAATATGATAAAGACGAGCTGACCCGGTTGCATCTGTCCATTGGCATCAATCATGCCATGATTGAGGATCCGATTCTTTTCCTTCCCCTGGGTTTGCCTGCATTCTGGCTGTGGGTTCCCCGGCTTTTGGCGGCCATTGCCGCAGCCTGGCTCCACCTGGGCTATATCCATGCAAGGAGGATTTATGCTAAGCGATTTGGCCATAAAAAACTTTGCAATCATTGATGATCTGCGGATCTGTTTTGAAGACGATTTCAGTGTATTGACCGGGGAAACCGGCGCGGGCAAGTCCATTATCATTGAGGCGGTCAATCTGCTGCTGGGCGGCCGGGCATCATCGGACCTGGTTCGAAACGGATGCGACCAGGCAGAGCTGGAAGCCTTCTTTGATATTGACGAAGATTCAACGGCATCAAAGGTGCTTGCCGAACAGGGAATGGATACTGCAGACGGGTTAATGATCCGCCGGGTGGTTTCGGCATCCGGAAAAAGCCGGGTATATATCAACGCCAGCCGGGTCACCCTGGATCTGCTGAAACGGGTGACCCGGGACCTGGCCGGGGTTTCCAGCCAGCACGCGCACCAGGGGCTTTTAAAAGAGGAGAACCATCTGGATATTCTGGACGAGTTTGCCGGCACGGTTTCGCTTAGAAAAAAGGTCAATACCCTGTATAAGAAACTGGTTCCCCTTCGGTCTAAAATCAATACCCTTAAGCAGGCGCTGGAAACCCGGCAGAAAGAAGCGTCGTTTCTGCAATTCCAGATGGATGAGATCCGGGATGCCGACATTCAGCCCGGTGAAGATGAGATATTGGAAAGAAAACGGTCTGCACTGGTCAATGCGTCAAAAATATTTGAGGGGATCAACCGGTCGATCCACGAAATTCATGACAGAGACGGCTCCATGGTGGAGACCCTTTCCATGCTCAGCAATGAGATGGAGCGGCTCTCCGGCTCGGATGACCGGCTTGAACAGCCGGCCCGGCGGCTGTCCTCCATTCTCTACGACCTTCAGGACGCCACCGAAGAGTTGCGAACCCTGTCTTCCTCCATTGATCTGGACCCGGCGTCACTTGACACCATCGATCAACGGCTGGATACGATCTCACGGTTGAAGCGAAAATACGGTGGAAGCCTTGAAACGCTGTTTAAAGAGGCGGCGGTCCTGGAAGAGAAAATCAGCCGATCCAACCGGATTGAAGAAGAGATCCGCATCTGTGAACAGGAGAGTGAACGCTATTTGAGCCAAATTACCAAAGAGGCCCGGGTATTGTCCGGATTGAGACGGGATGCCGCACAAAAACTGTGCAGGCTGGCGCAAGAAGAACTGGCTGCCCTGGAGATGGGAAAAGCAAAGTTTGATGTGGCGTTTTCATTTATCACCCCTGCCGGGCCGGAAGAGATTGTCACGGCGGAGAATCAAAAAATAGGTCCGGACGGCCTGGATTCTGTCCGGTTTCTGTTGAGCCCCAACCCGGGAGAACCTCTAAAACCCATGGTAAAAATCGCTTCCGGCGGGGAACTGTCCCGGATCGTTTTGGCCCTGAAGGCGGTTCTGTCAAAAAAGAAATCCCTGGAGACCCTTATCTTTGACGAAGTGGATGCCGGGATCGGCGGGGCAACGTCTGAAAAAGTCGGGTTAAAATTAAAACAATTGTCCAAAACCCATCAGGTCATCTGCATCACCCATCTGGCCCAGATTGCCAAATACGGAACCCGGCAATTCCGGATTTTGAAACATGTAGAAAAGAACCTGACTTTTACCACGATCACCCCACTGGTGGACAAGGCTGCCAGAACGGAGGAGATCGCCCGGATGATCGGCGGCACCCGAATTACCGAGGCCACATTGATGCATGCCAGGGAACTGCTCGATCATGCCTCGCAGTCTTGACAAAACTCAATTCATGGTTAAATTTTTTATTTGTATGTGAACACCAAACCAGGGAGGCGGTATGCCGATATTTGAGTTTAAATGTACGGAATGTGAAGAATTTTTTGAAGTTATTGTCATGGCTTCGGACAAAGATGGGAGTGTAAATTGTCCGAAATGCAAGTCCGGGGAATTTGAAAGAGTGGTCTCCAAAACCAACTTCAGCATGGGCTCCGGATCATCCGGTTCTTCCAGAGGGGTCGAGACCCAGGAGCGGACCTGCTCCGGCGGGTCGTGCAAAACCTATACCGTTCCCGGTGAGGTCCGATAGTCTGCGTCACTGTTTCATTTTATCATTTCTTGAGGGTATCTCTAATAATTAGTATTTTGGTTTTAGTTCCAGTTTAATTATACGGGCGCAGCAAGATTTTAACCACAGGAATAGAAGACGTATTGTGAGCATACGCTCCTCTCCGGGCTGAGGATTAAAATTTGACTGCAACGCAGAAATCGAACCAAAAGGCAATTATTAGCACACGACATAACCATGGTTAACCTCATTCATTAAAGTAACAATTTGTTACTTAGAAGAGGTGGCCTTGAGTCGTTTCATGTTAAAAATTCTGCGCAACACAGGTAAAAAAAGCAAGGAGGTTTTGATGACAGAGGTTGCAAAACTCATACTGGATGGAAAAGAACTGGAGTTGCCCGTCATTACGGGCACAGAAGGCGAAAAGGCGATTGATATTCGCAGCCTTCGCCAGCAGACCGGCCATATCACCTTTGATCCCGGATTCGGCAATACCGGGACCTGCCGAAGTGCCATTACCTACATGGATGGCGAGCAGGGAATTTTACGGTATCGCGGATATCCCATAGAACAGCTGGCAGAGCATTCAACCTTTGTTGAAACGGCATTTTTGCTGATCACCGGACAGTTGCCCAACCGGGATGAACTTATCCGGACCAGCGTGGATCTCAATGATTTTTCAACGCTTCATGAAAACATGAAGGCCTTTTATCAGAATTATCCGCCCAAAGCACACCCCATGGGGATCTTGTCCGCCATGGTCAATGCCATGAGAAGCTTCTACCCGGAGTTGCAGGATGATGTTGAAGAAGAGATGAACAAAACCTATCTGCGCCTTATTTCAAAAATCCGGACCATGGCGGCCATGGCTTACCGGATCACCAAAGGGGAACGGGTGGTCTATCCCCGGCCCGATCTGTGCTATTGTGCCAACTTTTTGAATATGATGTTCGACAGTGCCGTTGTTCCCTATTACATGGACGATGATCTGGTCAGGGCCCTGAATGTGTTCTGGATCCTTCACGCCGATCATGAGCAGAATTGTTCGACCACGGCGGTGCGGGTGGTGGGAAGCGGAAAGGTCAATATCTATTCCGCCATATCCGCCGGTATATCGGCACTGTGGGGGCCCCTTCACGGCGGTGCCAACCAGGCGGTGATCAGCATGCTCGAACGGATTCACCGGGACGGGTTGACCATAGACGAATGTGTGGCCAAGGCAAAGGACCGGAAAGATCCGTTCCGCCTCATGGGATTCGGTCACCGGGTCTACAAAACCTATGACCCCCGTGCAAAGATCATGAAGAAGATGTGCGATATTGTCCTCTCAAAGGTCAGCCAGGCAGATCCCCTGCTTGATATTGCCAGGCGGCTGGAAGAAATGGCGCTGAGCGACCCCTATTTTATAGAAAAGGACCTGTACCCCAATGTTGATTTCTATTCAGGCATTGTTTTAAGGGCCATGGGAATTCCCACCAATATGTTTACGGTTATGTTCGCCATCGGCCGTCTGCCCGGATGGATCTCCCAGTGGAAAGAGGATTGGTCAGACCCTGAAATGAAAATTTCACGGCCCCGCCAGATTTATTCGGGCGCGCTTGTCCGGGATTATGTCCCCATGAGTGAGCGGGAGCCGGCAAATTAAACGCCATGCCGCATTAAAGGAGAGAGAGTAATCCTGTGATAGCTGTTATTGCCCATCGGGGGGCCAGAAGCCTGGCGCCTGAAAACACCCTGGCTGCAGCACGCATTGCCTGTGAACTGGGTGCGGATCTGTGGGAGACCGATGTGAGCATGACCAAAGAGGGGCATCTCATCCTTTTTCATGACCCGACCCTTGACCGGTGCACCGATGTTGCTTCTGTTTTTCCGGGCCGGCCGTCCACCCGGGTCATCGACTATACGTTGAATGAGATTCTGAGGTTGGATGCCGGGTCTTATTTTGTCCGAACCGACCCTTTCGGACAGATCAAAGACGGGTCTGTAACTCCTGAAATGCTGGCTGCATTTAAAGGTGAGAAAATCCCGACCCTGGAGCAGTGCCTGGACCTGGTCACAGAGACGGACTGGCAGGTCAACCTGGAACTCAAATCCCATGATTCAGACTCTGCCGATGTCACTATCCCGGACCGGACCGTTGAAACGATCCGGAAATCCGGTATCTGTCCGGACCGTATCCGTATCTCTTCATTTAATCATGACTGGCTGCTTCGGGTACAAAAGAAAGAACCGGCCCTCCGGGTGCAGGCCCTTGTCGGGTATGACGGTCACACCCCTCTGGATTTTGGCGATCTCTCGTTTGATACGTACAATGCCAATGCCGATCTGATTACCGATGACCAGATCCGTATGCTCCAATCAAAGGGGAAATCGGTTAACCTGTTCACTGTCAATGATCCAAAGCGGTTTCATCATTTTGCAACGCTTGGGGTGGACGGGATATTCACCGATTTTCCGCAAACATTTGTAACGCACGGCTGATCTTCTCCAACACCATGGAAAAGATGAACCGCTTCATCTTTATTCTTGCATTTAAGCCCTGTGAATGACTATCCTCTGTTGGGAAAGTTGCAGCGGCTCAACCGCCCTGAATCGCATTGCCGCCCGCACCGGGATTGTGGATTAAACATTTATAGGAGATAGAGATGAGTGACCCTGTTTATGCGCTGAATTTATTTAATGTTTCGAATAAAGAAGAATACCTGGCATATGCAAGACGTTCGGCCAAAGAAGTCCGGACCCATGGGGGCCGTGTGGTTGCCCTTGGTAAATTTCGGGAGTGTGTCACAGGCGACATCGAACCCAGGTCGGTACTTATCCTGGTTGAATGGGAGTCGAAAGAGGCATTTGAAACATATTGCACCGACCCCGGGCTTAAAGACCTTCATCCGCACCGAATCAACGGAACCAGCAACTATGTCTGGCATCTTTTTGACAAACTTTCCGATTTAAGGCCCATACTGAAATGATCTTCTTTTTTGTCCGTATACAAAGAACTGAATGCGGCCGGATAATATTAAACCACGGGATGCCGGCCCCAGACGGGAAGCAGTTTCATATTTTAGAGCGTTTTTTTTAAAGAAGAAATTATTTTCGTTCTTCTATTTTTTTAGCGATAATATCGTGGATGGCCCGATAGTCTTCATTATCCACTGCTACGATTCCGGCCATTTCCATTTTATCCAGCATGGGCTCCAGTTCCGGGGGAGATGACAGCATAACCGTTTTTATCTCGTTTCGCAGTGATTCATCAACCCCGCTGCTAAATACAAACGGATCATAATGGATCGGTTTTGAACGCCACAAAATAACCAGATTGTCTTGAGATAGCTTTCCTTTAGTAAGTGCTTCATCTATCCGGGATGTCGACACAAAAGCGGCATCAACAAGGCCGTTTAAAACGGCATCAATGGAACGGTCATGTGAGCCTGTATAGATCAGTGAGCCAAAAAAAGTTTTAAGCGGACTTCCAATATACTTTGAAAATTCCATATTCGGAATGATGGCTCCGGATGTGCTTTCAGGATCTGTTAATGCAACCTTTCTCCCTTTCAGGTCCGGGATGGACCTGTACTTTAAATTTTGAAGCGTAAACAGTGCAGAATTGTAAAAGCTTCCTTCCTGATTCAGATATCCTTTTTTTGTTTTAAAAGAAGCAAACGCATCCACGCCATTGTCTATTGCCCTTGCCTTTGCATAAGATGCCGGCCCCAATATCGCAAAATCAATCGTTTGGGAAATGACACCTTCAATGACGGCATTGTAGGACTGGGGCCTAATGACTTCAATCGGCCTGTTTAATCTTTCTTCCAGCAGTTCAAGCAGAGGGCTGAGTTCCAGAATCTGCTGATCCACATTTTTTTTGGGAACCAATGAAAAATAGAGTGTTTTCTTTTTGCCGGCAACAGGAGACGATGCTGCGGCAACATTATCCGGCATATAAAATAAAGATAAAAGAGCGGTTAAGATAAAAGCGGTTAAATATTTTTTCATGTTGAAATACTCCTTGTCGGTGAAACGATAAATTCACGGATTTCTTTCTCCGGAACAGGGCGGCTGATATAATACCCCTGTACCTGATCACATCCTGCAACTTTGAGATTGACCAATTGGTCGTGTGTTTCCACACCCTCTGCCACCACGGTCATGTTCAGTTTCTGGGCAAGAATGATGGTCGATGAAACAATCGGGCTGTCATTAAAACAGTTTCGAATATCCTGGACAAAACTGCGGTCTATCTTAAGAGTGGAAATGGGGAGGGTTCTGATATGATCAAAGTTTGAAAACCCTTTTCCAAAGTCATCAAGACTGATTTTCACCCCTCCGTTGGAAAGTGCCTGCAGATTGTCAATAACGGTTTGTTTATCTTTAATAATCGCGTTTTCCGTGATTTCAACCTCAATGAATTCGGGAGAGATTTGATTGTTGGCAAGGGTTTTAAAAAATTGTTCGGAATAGGTTTGATCCTTTAGCTCCAAAGGTGAAACATTCACGGCGATAGGGATCAACTTCAGCCCTTCAGAATGCCATCTCGTCAGTTGCCGGCATGCATGTTCCAGTGTCCTTCTTCCAAGCTCAACAATAAGACCCGTTTCTTCAGCGATATCTATAAAGTCTGCCGGATATATCAGCGGGTAATTAGGGGGCTGCCAGCGGATCAATGCTTCCAGTCCGACCACGGAATAATCTTCAAGACTGATTTTCGGCTGGTAATGGAGTATAAATTGGTTTTTCGACAGGGCAGAAGGCATACTCTGCTCCAACTCGAATTTTTGAATTGAAACGGTATTCAGACTGGTGTCGAAAAAGCTGTATCGCCCCCGTCCTGAATGTTTCGCTTTATACATGGCTGCATCCGCATTTCTAAGCAGTGTTTCAATATCTTCTCCATCCCGGGGATAAATGGATATGCCGATGCTTGGACTGGAGATCACCTCATGGCCGTCAAGATTTTCATAGGGTTCTGACAACCGGGTTATAATTTTTTCCACAATTCGAGTAATATTTTGTTCAATGGCAACATCCGTGAGCATAACAACAAATTCGTCACCGCCGAACCGGGCGATAATATCTGATTTCCGCGTGCACGATACCAGCCGTTTAGACACGTTTTGAAGAAGAAGATCTCCGATCCGGTGCCCGAGTGTATCGTTAATGGTTTTGAATCGATCCAGGTCCGCAAACAATACGGCGTAAATGCGTCTGTTGCGTTTGGCTGAAGAGAGGTTCTTTTGGGTGAGGGAAATGAATAACCGCCTGTTGTACAGACCGGTTAAGGAGTCAAAGGACGCCGCCTTTTTAGATATCTGATACTCTTTTTCCAGTTTTTTGATCAACTCGTTGTTTTTCCGGTCGGAAGCGGTTAGGGCATTTAAATATTCATGCTTCCGGTTGATCATTTTGATCAACATGAAAAGGCCGGTGAAGCAGAACATTGTAAGAATCGACAGGATCCAGAACAGTCGTTTTTTGTGCTGATTGAAATCAGAAAAAAATTCATCCAGCCTTTGACTGATACTGATGATGAAAGTGTAATTTTTCACCTTTGTATATGTCAGGTGATAGTCTCCTAAACCGGGATATTTTCTGATCATGGTCCCTGAAGGGGTGTGTGAAAAATCGGTTTTTGCCCGGTTTACCAGCCCATTGTCCGTTGCCAGACCACCGCTTTCAAAGATTGCCAGAACCTGCCCCTGATCGTTGGTAATAGAGATTTTCCCTGTTTTCCCTATATTAATATTTTGCAGCAGATTCAGAAAGTAGCCTATGTCCAACTCAATAAGCATGGCGCCTTTAACTCTCCCCCTTTCATCCTTTAGTGGAAAGAGCAGCGGAATCTGCCAGAAAATATCTGAGCTATCTGGGTCATGAATCAGTAAAAAAGGTTTTGAAACAGAAGCCATCTTATCAATATACTGTTTTATATCTTCTTTATGCTGCTGTTTCAGGATTTGCGGAGAAGACTGATAAAAAAGCCGGCCGGATCGATCATAGAGAACAACCCTGGTAAATGTCTGTTCACCATAAAGGAAACTTGTAATGTCATTCAGATTTTTTTGCTGCCGGTCTGAAAACCATTTCAGTGCAACCAGTTCGATGGTATGCTTTTGCTCTAGTACCTGAAACAGATTCTCGGCCAATACATTAATCAGATTCCCCTGTTCACGTTTAAGGCTGTTTAAAAGTGATTGCTTGGTTTTCTCTATCTGGTAAAAGACGATTCCCCAGGACAGCAGGATTACAATACAGCCAAAGGTAATCAGTCCATATCGTAAAATTCGTTGTTGTCTGTCTTTTACTTCTAACATATGTGGAAGATCTAATATTTTTTTTACGTTTATTCCAATAAAAAACCAGGTGTACTTTTAAAGTCACCTGGATTCGGGCGTTACGGAAAATATTTATATCACCCGAGACGATTGGTTTTCAATGCTGTTAAAAGATCTTAACAGAATCCTAATGATATCATCGGATGCATTCACAGCCGGAATAGACTCAAATTGCCGTCACATATAAAGGATAGATTGATTGCCCCTTCTGTTCGGGGTGTGATGCCATTGGACAGCCACAGACAAAAACGGTAAAGAAAATTTGAAATGATATGCCATAGTTGATTGAATAACTATAAACCGGTTCCCTGTGGGTGACATCTATCTGTTTATAACGCATTTTTTTTTGACAAAGACTGCACAATCAGTCCCCCGATAACCAGGAAAAGGCCGGCAATGGTGGACAGATAGATCTCTTCTCCCACTAGAAAATAGATAAAGATCAGGGAGACAAACGGGGCGATAAAGATCAGGTTGGCAATCTTTGCGGCACTAGTGGTCAGTTTCATGGCGGTGAGCCATAACACAAAGGCCAGGCCCATTTCAAAGATGCCGATATAGGCGGCACCGGCCAGACCAAGAAGGTTTTCGGGGGTGAATCCGTGGGTAACGGCCAGATAGAGGGCGCACATGGGGGTGGCGCATAAAAAGTTGAGAAACAGGCCGATCACCGGGTCCCGCTTGTCTCTGATATTGAGTATCCAGTACAGGGCCCAGAGGACGGTGGAAACCAGTGCCAGTGCCACCCCCACGGGGTTTTCAAATTGCAGTGACAAGAGATTTCCCCGGGTGGCGATCACGATGACCCCGCTGTAACTCAGGCCGATGGCCAGCCACTGCCGTCCGGCAACTTTTTGCCCCAGCAGTGGAACGGACAGGATGCTCAGGGTAACGGCCCAGGTGTAATTGATCACCTGGGCCTGCTGGGCCGGAAGGATCTCATAGGCCTTGAACAGGATCAGGTAATAGGCAAACGGATTTAAAAAACCAAAGCCGATGGACAAAAGCCCGTCCCTTGCCGTCAATTCCAATAGCCGGCCCCCTTTTTTCTGCACCAGTATGACCAGAAACAAAACGACGGCAGATACGGCCGATGCGTAAAAGACCAGTTGTGCCGGTGTCATATATCGCAACGAGAGCTTGCTCGCACTGGCAATGGTGGACCAGCACAGGACAGTGGCCAGGCCGTATGCATATGCTTGGGTCTGTTGTTTCATCTGCGGGAGTTGAAAAATTTTTTAACCGCAAAGAGAAAGGATTCAATATCTGTTTTGGAAACATCCAGGTGGGTGACGAGTCTTAACGGATTGGCCGTGTCAATGCGTATGCCCTGGGTCTTTAAATCGTCTGCCAGCCGGTCCATATCGGCATCAAACCGGGCAAATACGATATTGGTCTGAACCGCGGCCGGGTCTGTCTGAACCCCTTCAATGTCTGACAGCCCCGCTGCCAGAAGTTGGGCATTTTCATGATCCTGCACCAGCCGGTCAATGTTATGGGTCAGGGCATAGATGCCGGCTGCCGCGATCATACCGGCCTGCCGCATGCCGCCGCCCAGCATCTTCCGCCATCGCCGGGCGTCCCGGATCCGGTCCCGGGGCCCTGCGAGAACAGACCCCACCGGTGCGCCCAACCCCTTGGACAGACAGCAGGAGACCGTATCAAAGGGCTGGGTGATCTGTCTGACATCCACGTTCAATCTGACGGCGGCATTGAAAACCCGTGCCCCGTCCAGATGAAGGCCCAGGCGATGGGTGTCGGCAAGGGTCCGGGCGTCGTCCAGATAGGCCAGGGGGATGACCTTGCCCGCCTGGGTGTTTTCCAGGCAGAGCAGCCGGGTTTTTGCAAAGTGATAATCATCGGGTTTGACAAAACCGGCCACCGTTGACAGGTCCAGGGTGCCGTCGGGTTCAAAGTCCATGGGCTGGGGCTGAATACTTCCGAGCACTGCGGCGCCGCCTCCCTCATACCGATAGGTGTGGGCGGTCTGGCCCACGATATATTCATCACCCCGGCCGCAATGGGTTAAAAGGGCCAGAAGATTGCTCTGGGTGCCGCTGGAGCAGAAAAGAGCCGCCTCTTTACCCAGCAGATCGGCTGCAAAGATTTCCAGGGCATTGACCGTGGGATCTTCTCCATAGACATCATCTCCCACTGCAGCGGTGAGCATGGCCTGGCGCATGGCATCACCGGGTTGTGTTACAGTATCGCTTCTTAAATCAATGGGTTTCATTCTCTTTTTTTCCTTTTTCATAAGGGCCTGAAAAGATCATCATATTGAAAGTATGGTCACTGGTTACCATGTCCGGGACAAAAATACCAGAACCCTTATATCTGACCCACCATACGGTAACGCCTGTTGCGTTGTCTTCGGGCGTTCCTTCCTGCGGAGTATGGCTTATACGGGAAAAGATCCTGGAGCCCGGCGCTGAAATGTTTGGGAGGTAAGAAAGACCGGGTATAGGTGTTGATTAACCCTGAAAAAACTGTCATTAATAGGTCGGAATGACATTTAAACGAACACGCTAAGATCAGGGAGGTTGGGCATCATGGAAGTGAGACCGGGTAAAACAATTGTCGGGTTCATCGGGCTGGGGGTTATGGGAAAAAGTATGGCAGGCCATATTCTGGCTGCCGGATATGAACTGCATGTCTATACCCGGACCAAACAAAGCGCTGATACTTTGATTGAAAAGGGGGCTGTCTGGGAAGAGACCGTGGCTCAACTGAGCAAAAAATGTGACGTAATCATCACCATTGTCGGGTTTCCGGCAGATGTTGAGCAGATATACCTGGGAGACGGCGGGATATTAAACCATGCCAAAGCCGGCTGCATGGCGGCGGATATGACCACCTCCCATCCGGATCTGGCCCATAAATTGTACGATACCGGTGCGGAAAGAGGGATCCGGGTACTGGATGCCCCGGTATCCGGCGGGGACCTGGGTGCCAGGAATGCCGCGCTTTCCATCATGGTGGGGGGGGATAAAGATGCCTTTGACGCGGTCTCGCCCCTGTTTGAGATCATGGGAAAAAATATCGTATACCAGGGAAAGCCCGGGTCCGGACAACATACGAAAATGGCCAATCAGATTGCCGTGGCGTCGGGGATGATCGCCGTCTGCGAAGCATTGGCATATGCCAAAAAGGCAGGCCTTGATCCTGAAACGGTTCTCAAAAGCATTGAGCCCGGTGCGGCCGGATCATGGTCGCTGAGCAATCTGGGCCCCCGGATGATAAAAGGGGACATGGAACCCGGGTTTTTTGTCAAACATTTTATTAAAGACATGGATATTGCCGCCCGGTCATCGGCCGAACTTGGCCTGACCACGCCAGGGCTCGATCTGACGCTGTCCCTGTATAAAAAGATTGAACAAATGGGGCTGGAAGACAAGGGCACACAGGTCCTGTGCAGATTATTTGAATAAACCAGAGTCCGGATAACATAAATGGAATTTCTGGCTGACTACGGCTACCTGGGCATGTTTGTGTCTGCGTTTCTTGCTGCCACGATTTTGCCGGTCGGTTCGGAAATCGTTCTGGTTGTTTTATTGTCCCACGACTTTCATCCCGTGATAACCGTGGGGGTGGCAACGGTTGGGAATGTGCTGGGCTCGGTGGTCAACTATTTTCTGGGGTTGCTGGGCAATACGATCGTGTTGCAAAAGGTTCTCGGAATATCTGAGAAAGCCCTTGAAAAAGCGGAAAACCGGTTTAAGAGATACGGGGTGTACAGCCTTTTACTGGCCTGGCTGCCGGTTGTCGGAGATCCGTTGACCGTTGTGGCCGGTGTGTTTAAAATAAGGTTTGACCTCTTTGTGGCGCTTGTGGGTATTGGGAAATGTTTAAGGTATGTGGTGCTGGCAGGCGCTGTTTTAATGGGCGGATAATCCGGGAACGGCAGGGGCGGGCCGCCGGGAAACGGGGGGAATATGAAACTCTTTATTGATTTTGAAGAAATGACCCGGGTATTTGCCCGGGCCGACGGGCAGGGCCGGCAGCAACTGTATGAACATGAGACCTATGAGCTGCTCAGTGCGCTGGGATCTGAATCCGTGCCCGAATACCTGCTCTTTACCCGGAACCAGCGTCTGACCAGCGATGCCCTGGTCCCTTTTTTAGGCGATAAGGTGGTGCTCAAGGTATCCAGCCCAGATGTGGTCCATAAATCCGATATGGAAGGGGTTGCCGTTGTTCCCAAGATGGCCGGTAAGGTCCGGTCCGGCAGCCGGCGCATGGTGGACCGGGTCAGCGACCGGTATGCGCAGTTTATCCACACCCGTCCGAACCATGCGCCCGATGAATACAGGGATCTGGATGCCGCTGAAATAAGAGAACGGGTCAATAAGAGAATTCAGGGTGTACTGATCGTCCAGTACCTGCCCCCGGAATCGGATGCTCTTGGCAATGAGCTGCTGGTCAGCCTCAGGTGGACCCGGGAACTGGGTATGGTGATCACGGCCGGCCTGGGGGGCACGGATACCGAACTTTACGCCGACCGGTTCCGGCTGGGCCAGGCCGTTGTCTCGGCATCCACCGCCCTTGTCAGCGGAGAGGCGTTTTTCGATCTGTTTAAACATACCATTGCCTATGAGAAATGTGCCGGACTCACCCGGGGGAATGCCCGGCTGGTCTCGGATGAGCAGTTACTTGAATGCTTTGGTGCCTTTATCGCCGTGGGCAATTATTTTTCACCCCTCAATCCGGACGCACCTTACGTGATTGATGAGCTGGAGGTCAACCCGTTTGCCCTGGTGGATTACGAGATGGTTCCTTTGGACGGATTGTGCCGGTTTTCCAAGCCCTTTCGCCTGAAAAAGGCGCGGGGTGTTCTCCAGATGGACCGGCTCCTTCATCCGGAATCCATTGCCATCGTCGGGGTGAGTGGCTCCAAGATGAACTTCGGGCGGCAGATCCTTCAAAATATAAAGATGGCCGGGTTTGATCCGGGTAAGATTACGATTGTCTCCCCCCGTGCCGATACCATTGACGGTGTCAGATGCGTGAGAGAACTTTCCATGATCCAATCCGTCGATCTTTTGGTGATTGCGGTTTCTGCGGCCCATGTGCCGGATCTGATCGATGATATTATTGAACACAACCGGGCCCAGAGTGTGATCCTGATCCCCGGGGGGATGGGTGAAACCGAGAGTTCCAGGGAACGGGCTCTAAAAATGATTGAAAAAATCCAGTCGTCCCAGGATGAGGGGCCGGTCTTTCTGGGCGGGAACTGCCTGGGGCTGATCAGCCGGCCCGGTTTGCTGGATACCTTTTTTGTTCCCGAATCCTGTGCCCCAAAAAGAAGGGAGACCCCGTTTTCAAAAACCGCATTGATCAGCCAGTCCGGTGCGTTTGCACTGGTTCGGATGACCGAACAGATCCTGGGTGATCCCGCCTATGTGGTCACCGTGGGTAACCAGATGGATCTGACCATTGGCGATTTTATCAACTGCTTTGCCGATGCCCCGGATATCGGGATCATATACGTCTATGCCGAAGGGTTCAACGATCTGGACGGACTCCATGCCTGCCGGGGGATCCGGCGGGCCGTGAAAAACGGCAAAGAGGTGATCATCTATAAATCCGGCAGAACACCGGAGGGGAAACTGGCCACCTCCGGGCACACGGCCAGTGTGGCAGGGGATTACATGGTCTGCATCTCCTGTCTGAGCCAGGCCGGTGCCCTGGTGACCGAAAGCCATGAAGACTTCCAGGGGCTGCTGAATCTGGCCCCCCTGCTTCATGAAAAACGGATTTCAGGTCACCGGATTGCGGGAATGAGCCCGGCCGGATTTGAAGCTGTGGGTATTGCGGATTCGCTTCAGGCATCTGATTCCGGTCTTGAGCTGTCTGAATTTTCTCCCGGCACCATCCGTTCCATATCAGACCTGTTCGACACCTCCGGTCTGAGCGACATCATGGATATCCGGAACCCCCTGGATCTGACTCCGGCGGCACGGGATCATGTCTATATCGGCGCCATGGAGGCTCTGTTTGAAGATGACAATGTGGACAGCATTGTCATGTCCGTGGGGACTCTGGCTCCGGGTACCCTGGGTAAGCCTTCCGGACCGGACGGCCCGGGCTTTTCGGCCGGGGAAGGGAGTCTGGTCTGCCGGCTGCCGGACCTGGTCCGGTCATCGGACAAGCCGGTGGTGCTGTTTAACGATGCCGGCAAAGCCCACCAGGCGGTTCAGGATTATATAGAAGGAGAAGGGGTCCCGGTCTATCCGTCCTGCAGCCGCGCCATGGCGTTATTGGCCGCATATACGTCATACCGTTTGAGAATAAAGAATCTGGCGGGAGGGGATAAAAACAGATAAAACAGCAAGAGAGCCGGCCGTTCAATTTTCAAAAAAAGAGAAAAAAAAAAGAGGGAAGAAATAAAAGTTTATTCCTTCCCTGTTTTTTGTTAAGCATCCTGATTAATTTAAAGGATCTGTTGACCTGAAATCAGGCTGTTCCTCTTTAGATCCTTTGGGCAGAACCAGGTTTAAGACCACACCCAGAACACCGGCAAGACCGATGCCGGATAATTCGAAATTACCCAGTTTCAGGGTCATGCCGCCCAACCCGCAGACCAGAATTAAGGCAACGACGGTCAGGTTCCGTGCACTCACCAGATCTTCCTTTGACTGCACCAGGGTATTCAAACCGACCACGGCAATGGCGCCAAAGAGCAGGAGCATGATGCCGCCCATGACCGGAACCGGAATGGTCTGCAGCAGCGCACCCAGTTTACCGACAAAGGCGAGCAGGACGGCGGTGATTGCCGCCCAGGTCATGATGGCCGGGTTAAAGGCTCTGGTCAGCGTAACCGCCCCTGTGACTTCCGAGTATGTGGTGTTGGGCGGGCCGCCCAGGCACGATGCGATGGAGGTGGCGACGCCGTCTCCCAGAAGGGTGTTTTGAACGCCGGGGTTTTTAATGTAATCTTTACCGGTCACCCGGCCGATGGCCACCACATCGCCAAAGTGTTCGATGGCCGGTGCGATGGCCACGGGCAGGATGTAGAAAATGGCCTGGGGGTTCCACTGGGGCATGACAAAGGCAGGGATGGCCAGCCAGGCTGCTGCTCCCACGGCATCGAACGAGACCATTCCCAGGACAAGGGCAACGATATAGCCGGATGAAATCCCGCATAAAATGGGAACCAGCTTCACCATCCCCTTTCCAAACATGGAAACCAGGACCGTGGTTCCAAGCGCAACAGATGCAACGATCATGGCCTGGGTTTTTGAATAATTGTCACCGCCGCTTGTGGCCATGCCCACGGCAACGGGTGCCAGTTTAAGGCCGATGACCATGATAACGGGTCCGGTTACAATTGCCGGCAGCACCTTACGGATGATTCCGCTGCCCTGCACCCGGACCACCAGGCTGATCAGGATATAGACCAGACCGGCAGCAGCCAGACCGCACATGGTGCCCGGGATTCCCCACGTTGCCACCCCGTATTGAATCGGGGCGATAAATGCAAAAGAAGAGGCTAAAAAGACCGGTATTTTTCCCCTGGTAATCAGTTGAAATACAAGGGTTCCGATCCCTGCCGTAAACAGGGCCACGTTGGGATTCAGACCGGTTAAAAGCGGGACCAGCACAAGTGCGCCAAATGCCACAAAGAGCATCTGTGCACCCAGGAAACAATCCTGGACTTTAAAATCGTAATCAGATGAGACAGGACCGGGTTGAGACATTTTTTCTCCTTATTTATTCTTTAAAAAAGCGGGTTCAGATCTATTTGGTGCCGAATATTTTATCGCCGGCATCTCCCAGGCCGGGCAGAATATACCCGATATCATTGAGGCATTCGTCAATTCCAGCCACATAGATATCCACATCCGGATGTTTCTTCTCAACATTTGCAATCCCCTCTGGAGCCGCCACCAGGAAAAGGCCTTTGATCGTTTTGCAGCCCGCCTCTTTGAGCAGGTCAATGGTTGCGATCAGGGTTCCGCCGGTGGCCAGCATGGGATCCAGGATCAATGCGATCCGTTCTTCCATGGCGTTTGCGGTTTTGACATAATACTGAACCGGTTCCAGTGTCTCTTCGTCCCTGTAAAACCCCACCACACTGACCTTGGCGGAAGGAATCAAGTCAAATACGCCGTCCATCATTCCAAGGCCTGCCCTTAAAATGGGAACCACGGTTATCTTTTTTCCCTTTATTTTTTCAATTTCAACTTTCCCTGCCCATCCCTCGATGACCCGTTTGTCCGTGTCCAGATCTTTGGTGGCTTCATAGGTCAGCAGCCTTGCCAATTCGCTGGCAAGATTCCTGAAATCCTTTGTACTGATATCTTTTTCACGCATCAGCCCCAGCTTGTGTTTAATCAGCGGGTGGTCCTCAACATATACGGTCATAGTCTCTTTCTCCTTTTATATACCTTCTGTTTTTTGCAGTCGAATAAGTTTGTACGACCCTATTAAAAACCGCTATTTCAGTCAAGCAAATAAAAGACCGGTCATCGGGTTTACAGTACCGGATTATCCCGGCCCAAATCCACCAGCAAATTATATATGGACCATGGGTTGCACCCCCTCCCTGACCACCATACGGTGCCGGATGCAAGGCGGCAAGGTGTGACGACTGAGGGCGTATCAGCCATACTCCGCAGGGAGGAACGACCGCAGGCAACGCAGCAGGCGGGACCGTATGGTGGTCAGGGCCGGATTGAATATTGAATTATTTTTCAATATATGCACAATAGAACAGATGATTCACACCCCGTATATAGAGGTGGCGGTCCTGCTGCCTGTTTTCAACACATATACCTACAAGATGCCCGGACGTCTGGCTGAAAAATGCCGCTCCGGGATGCGGGTATTGGTTCCCTTCGGCAAACGGCGGGTCACCGGGTTTATCCTGAACGGAAAAACGGACTGCGGTGCCTACAAGGTAAAAGAGGTCCTGGATGTGCTGGATGATTATCCCCTTTTTCCGCCGTCCGATATCCCTTTCTTCAAGTGGATTTCAGAGTATTATCTCCATCCGCTGGGGGATGTTATCAAAGCGGCACTGCCCACCGGTATCGAACAGAAAGATGTGGTCTGTGTATCTACCACGGCATTGGGCCGTGAAGCCCGTAACGCCGGTGCATTGACACCCGAAGAATCCGAAGTAATGGCATTTGTATCAAAACGGGAGACCTGCTCATTAAAGCAGGTGATTCAAAAGAGCGGAAACGATAAGATCCGTTCGCTTGTCCGGCAGATGGAAAAAAAAGATTTGATCCGGGTATCGGCCGTGCTTAAAAAAGGGGGTGCATCCGTAAAAACCGAACAATTTCTGGTGCCTGGAAAAGGGGAGAAAACAAAGATCCGGATGTCTAAAAAACGACGAATGATCCTGGAGATTGTTGAAGAAAAAAAAGAGATTTCCCTGACCGGTCTGCGTGAAAGGGTTCCCACGGCCCCGACACTGGTCAAGCCCCTTGCCACAGCCGGTCATATCGATATTATTCTACGCCAGGTGTTCAGGGATCCGTTGGGAGATCCGGTTGAACCGGATCAGGCGCCTGAATTGACCGACGAACAGTCGGCGGCGGTTGAAACCGTTGAAACCGGTGCTGCCGGGTTTAAGCCCTATCTGCTCTCCGGTGTGACCGGTTCGGGCAAGACCGAGGTCTATATGCGGTTGATACGGGATGTGGTGGCCCGGGGAAAAAGTGCGGTGATGCTGGTGCCGGAAATCTCTTTGATCTCCCAGACCGAACGGCGGTTCCGGGCCCGGTTCGGTGACCAGATCGCCGTGATTCATTCGTCCCTGACCCAGGGGGAACTGGTGGATCAATGGCGTAAGATTGCCCTTAAAAAGGTGTGTATCGTAATCGGGGCACGGTCTGCTGTTTTCGCTCCCTTTGAAGAGATCGGAATGATTATCGTGGATGAGGAGCACGACACGTCTTACAAACAGGAGACCGGGCTGCGGTATAATGCCCGGGATCTGGCCGTTGTCCGGGCCAAACTGAAAGGTTGTCCGGTCATTTTGGGCTCTGCCACCCCTTCGGTCCAGTCCTATCAGAATGTGGTGTCCGGCCGGTTTGAAGAACTGACACTGAAAAAAAGAGTCAACCGGCACCCTTTGCCGGAAATAACTCTGGTGGATCTCAAAGCGCTTCAGGATGTCAAGGGGATCGACCGGATCATCACACCGGTTCTGCAACAACAGATCCGGCACTGTCTGGACAGAGGGGAACAGGCCTTGATTTTTCTCAACCGCCGGGGGTATGCCACCTCCCCGGTTTGCCGGGATTGCGGAAAACCCTTGACCTGCCGGTATTGTGATGTGACCATGACCTTTCATAAGGGATATGGGGAGTACCGCTGCCATATGTGTGATTACAGCCGACCGGAAAAGGTCGGCTGCCCGGAATGCGGGGCATCTAAAATCAAGCCCCTGGGGTTTGGCACGGAACGGCTTGAAAGCATGCTTAAAACCCTGTTCCCGGATGCGAGAATGGTTCGGATGGACCAGGATACCACCCGGAAAAAAGGGGCCATGGTCCGGATTTTAAAAAACATCCGGAACCGAAATGTGGATATCATTGTGGGAACCCAGATGCTGGCCAAGGGGCATGATTTTCCGGCCATCACCCTGGTTGGCGTGGTCTGCGCCGATCTCTCACTGAGCCTGCCGGATTTCAGAGCGGGTGAACGCACCTTCCAGTTGCTGGCCCAGGTTTCCGGGCGGGCCGGGCGCGGGGATGTGCCGGGCAAGGTCATCATGCAGACCTTTAACCCGGAGCATTTTACCATCAAGGCATCGCAGCAGCAGGATTTTCTTGATTTTTTCCACCATGAGGTCCCGTTTCGAAAAGCATTAATGTATCCGCCCTTTTCACGGATGATTCAGCTGAAAATATCCGGTACTGACTACAAACGGGTGAAGGCTTATGCTGAACAGGTGGCAAACATTTTACACGATGATCTGGCCCGGTCCGGGGAGGATGATTCCATGACCCGGATCCTGGGGCCGGTGGAAGCCCCGGTTCAGAAGATATCCTCCCGTTTCAGATGGCAGATTTTGATCAAGGGGCTGTCGTCTTCCCGGCTGAAACAGATGGTCCGGTCGATGATGGCACACCCCGGGGCTGCATTGAAATCCGGCATTTCCCTGACCGTGGACGTCGACCCTTATTCTTTGATGTAAGTGATATCCGGAAGGTAAGGTTGTTTTCCGGGAAATCGGCAAAGGCCGGGAAAAAGAATATTCCCCGACCCTTGCCTTGGAAGGGACAGTCTTACGCGGAGCCGGCCGAACCCATGCCCGGTCTCAACGCATATTCAATGGATCTTCCCGATTTAATCTGTCTGTCGGTTTTGTTTTTTTTAAGGTTTGACATTTTTATGACAACATACCCGGGTTATACAAAAAGTTTATTAAAAGAGAGGTACGGCCCCAAATTATCGTCATGCTCATTTGAAACAAATTCAGCACTTAAATATTTTCCTTTTTTGGCCTTCACCCTCACATCCTTTTGGACGATGGACTGTTTGGCATCATCCAGTACAAATTCCAAAACCAATTGCAAGCCGGGAATAATATGTTGCTCAATATTGGTTTTGAACATGATTCCCCTGCTGTTCAGTTTTTTAATCACCATCTTTCCGCTGCATTGAATCCGGTCTTTTGACATAAAAGTCCCCAGCAGTTGTGTCTGCTGAATCGATTCGTCTGACCGTTCCAGGATAACCCAGCCGACATGGCCGCATATGCATTTGCACCGGACCTCTGTCTCCTGTTTTTTGATCTGGTATACGGACAGTTGCATGACCCTTTGCTTTTTGCATTCCGGACAGGTAAACCGGGCCGTATCAAGGCTGTCGATAACTATTTTTTGTTTCATCATCTGCTCCTGATTGAATATCCCCGATGATGCAGGGTGTTTCAGAGTATGCGCCTTTTCGGCCTGCTGTTGTTTTAGACCGGCCCTTTTCAATTTGTTTTAGACTTCTTTAATTCATTTTTTGTGCCGGGCAGGTTTTGATTTTTATCTGATTGAAAATATTATATAAAGTGTAAAATTTTTTTCAAAAACTGATGGAGAAAAATACCACTTGTGTTTTTATTTCATACACGATATTTCTATTTAACCAAACTTATTATATTTAACCGGCTTCCAGGGGGGAATATGAACCAATCCAATCTTGAACTTTTCAAGGAACTGAATCCGGAAACATTGCAGAAAAAGTTTTTAAATTCATTGCTAAAGATTCAAAATGTCCACCGGGGTTCGATCTGGATAAAGAAAGAGGGACAATATCAATGTGTTGAGGCGGCCGGTGCTGAAAGTGAGCGGATTGTCGGTGTGAAGCTGGATCCCGGGAACCCGAGTATTGTCGGCTGGGTGATTGAAAATAAGAAGATGACCCTTGCGGAAACAAAAAGTGACCGGCGGCATTACAGGGAACTTGAAGAACACCTGGCGGTAAAGAGTTCCATGATTTTGTGCTTCCCCCTGTTTTTCAGGGACAAAAAGGTGTACGGCGCGGTCCAGGTCATTGATACGACACCGGAAAAAAGCAGCCTGAATCTGGATTCCGCCTATCTGGAACAATTGCAGAACCTGGTGGATATCTGTTCCATCGCCCTGAGCAATGCCATCTTATACGCCAATGAACAAAAAAAGGCCTTAAACCTTAAATCCGCACTCAATGAATCGAAAACCAGGAGCGAGATGATCGGCCAGTGCCCCTCTTTCCAAAAGTGCCTCGACCTTTCAAAATCCTATGCAGAGACAGAGTTTCACGTGCTGATCACAGGGGAAAGCGGCACCGGAAAAGAGCTGATCGCTGAAAAGATACACCGGGGGTCCCCGCGGAAGAACCATCCCTTTTTGGTACAAAACTGCAGCGCCATTCCTGAAACCTTGCTGGAAAGTGAACTGTTCGGATACAAGAAAGGGGCATTCACCGGGGCGTCCCAGGATAAAACCGGCCTGTTTGAAGCCGCAGACGGGGGGACGGTCTTTTTAGATGAAATCGGGGATATGCCCATGAGTATACAGGCAAGTCTGCTCCGGATCCTTCAGAAGAATGAGATCAAGCCGCTGGGCGAAACCCGGGTCCGCCATATCGATGTTCGAATCGTTGCTGCAACAAACAAAGATATCCATAAAATGATTTCAGAGCAAACCTTCAGGCAGGATCTGTTTTACCGACTTTCCGTCCTGCCGGTCCATCTGCCGCCCCTGCGGGAAAGAAGGGAGGACATACCGCTTTTGATCCGCCACTTTCTTGAGAAAGAATCATTGAAAGCCGGTATCATCGAAAAAAAAGTTTCCATTGAAGCGATGCAGGCATTGGCCGTTTACAGCTGGCCCGGAAATATCCGGGAGCTTGAGAACCTGATCCGCTACCTGATCGTTACCACAGAGGATGATTATATTGAATTGATCAATCTGCCGCTGCACGTCAGGGATCCCGGAACCGGCCGGATGCCCTATGCCGAGCTGAACCCGGAGCCTGAAAACAGAGACCGGGATCTGGTCGACCAGCTGTGCAGCATGACCTGGCCCCAGCTGGAAAAAGAATATGTTATTGCCCTGTTAAAAAAGCATAACTGGAATATTACATGGGCGGCCAAAGCATCGGGTATCAACCGATCGACCTTTGCCTCCCGGATGAGGAAGTTGAAAATTAAGCGGGACCGGCAGTTGCCCGGAGCAGAATAACCCTTGGCAGGTACCTTTAAAAAACCCAAGTGCCGTTCCTGTTTTTAAAAGGTATAATTTCATGGTTCTGCCGCACGGGATCATCCGGAGATAACAATCAAAAGGAGTTAAAGAATGCCGTACGTGAATATCAGGATTACAAAAGAAGGTGCAGTCAAAGAAGAAAAGGCTGAATTGATAAAAGGGGTTACCCGGCTTCTGAAGGATGTGCCGGATAACCGGGGTGTCGGTGGGGAGAGCGTCACCGTGCCGGGAAAAAAAGAGTAATGGAGAGCAGTTTTAGAAACGGATTTGCCGCCAACCTGCCGGTGGCGCTCAGCGTGGCCGCATATGGCAGTGTGCTTGGGGTGCTTGCCGCACAAAAGACGCTGTCCTGGACGGAACTCTTATTTATGAATGTGGCCATCTTTGCCGGTTCCGCACAATTTGTCATGATCGATATGTGGCATCCGCCGCTTCCGATCCTGGAAATCACCATGGCTGTTTTTGTGATTAACCTGAGATATCTGTTGATCGGTGCATCGCTTCGACCGATTTTTAAAGGCAGAAGCATCGGGTGTAAGGCGGGAATGATGCACTTGGTCGCAGATGAAAACTGGGCGGTCACCATGGCTGCCCATCGGAAGGGTAGCGCAAGCCCGGCTTATCTGCTGGGCGGGGGGCTTTGCGTGCTGTCGGCCTGGTGCGCCGGCACCCTGACGGGACATCGTCTGGGGGCGGCCATTCGCAATCCAGAGGCCTTTGCACTGGATTTTGCATTCACAGCCGTGTTCACGGCCCTTGCATTCAGCCTCTGGCAGGGCAGGCATAATATCATCCCCTGGATTTTGGCCGCCCTGCTTGCCGTTGCCGCCGACCAGATCCTGCCCGGAAAGTGGTATATCCTGATCGGGGGAATCGGCGGCGCAATGACGGCCGCTCTCCTATCCCCAAAAAAGGAGGTGTCCCGTGTCCGTGATAACCGATGATATCACCGTATTTATCGTCATCATCTGCTCGGCCGCCGTTACCTATGGGTTGCGGATCGGCGGCCTGCTGCTGTCCGAACGCCTCCCCTCTTCGGGTTGGTTCAGCGCTTTTATGGATGCACTTCCCGGAACCCTGCTGGTATCCCTTATTGCCCCGGGTATTGTCGCTTCAGGGTTCTGGGGCGGTGTTGCGGCATTGTGCACGGCGGTTTGTACCTATAAAACCGGTAACGTGTTTTTGGCCATGAGTTTGGGTGTGGCGATTGTTGCGGTGAGCCGGCAGTTTGCATAAAAATTTTATGCAGGACTAACAAGTATTCTTGTCATCCGACAAACAATGATCATATTGTAAGACGTATCTTACCTAGACGCTATTCAGACAAAGGAGAACCCATGAGCCGGAAAACCTTATTCGACTCCGTACAGGTCGGTGATTATACACTTAAAAACAGAGTCGTTCTCGCCCCCCTGACCCGGGGCCGGGCAGGAGAGACAAGAGTTGCCAACGATTTGATGGCGGAATACTATTTTCAGCGGGCATCTGCCGGACTTATGATAACCGAGGCCACGGTGATCTCCCGGCAGGGAATCGGGTGGATAGGTTCCCCCGGAATCTATAACCATGACCAGGTTCAAGGCTGGAAAAAGGTGACCGAAAAAGTCAAACCCACGGGAACCCCCCTGTTTTTGCAGCTCTGGCACTGCGGCAGGGCATCCCACCCGGATTTCCACGGGGGGGAACCGCCGGTGTCGGCTTCCAATGTGAGGCTGAACGGGGATGAAATTCATACGCCGTTCGGGAAAAAACCGTATGAGACGCCAAGGGCCTTGACCACGGATGAGGTCTCCGCTGTTGTGGCCGACTATCGTCAGGCCGCTGCCAATGCGAAAAAAGCCGGATTTTCAGGCGTTGAAATCCATGGGGCAAACGGATACCTGATCAACCAGTTCCTGGATTCCAAAACCAATCTTCGCACGGATGAATACGGCGGAAGCGTCGAAAACCGGTTCCGGTTTTTAGAGCAGGTTACAACTGCGGTGCTTGAGAGCTGGGAGCCGGGAAAAGTCGGTATCCGGCTGTCACCCAACGGTGTGTTCAACGATATGGGAAGCCCGGATTTCAGGGAGACATTCCTGTACGTTGCCCGGGAGTTGAGCCGATTTGATCTGGCCTACCTTCACATCATGGACGGCTTGGGATTCGGATTTCATGAACAGGGAGAGCCCATGACGCTGGAAGAGTTTAAAGCGGTTTACCCGGGTATCATCATGGGCAATTGCGGTTATACCAAAGAGGACGCACAGGAGAGGATCAGCCGTGCCAGTGCCGATCTGGCCGCATTCGGCCGGCCGTTTATCTCCAACCCGGATCTGGTGGAACGATTGAAAAACGACTGGCCGCTCGCCCCTTCGGAAGATATGACTTACTGGTATACACCGGGTGCGAAAGGATATACAGACTATCCGCCATATACGGATTAACCGGGTCCTCTAAGCTAACGCGTGTCTTTGTAGTCATCTATAAAGTCTATCATTATTTTTTCAAGCCCCTTGCTCCATCCGGCTGACAATTGTTCCGGCCGGGGGAGGTCAAGGGGGGCGTCATGCCGATAGGTGTGTGAAAAAACAGGTATGAACCGTTCTTTTTCTTTTTCTTCCAGTATCAGGCGGATTTCAATCACGGCAATAGCAGATGCCGTGACCTGAAAATCACCGTAAAGCCGGGTGATTTTTCCGGATACCCGGTAATCAATAGACTGTTTCCGGTCTGATACGGGCGGGGAGAAATAGACGGACGCGTAGAGGTGTTCCGCAATGATCTCACTGATCAATTTGGTGGGGTAGGTAATAAATTCATTGTAAAAATCGGTTTTGTAGGATTGCGGGCCCATTTTATAGACAAATGCGTGGGAATCGTATGGCGGGGAGATACGCAGCTCTCTAACCAGAACGGACTTCCGGGCTTCGGCGGTATCTGTTCCCCGGATATCTTGTGAAGAAAATCCGGGATTGACGTCCAGACCGTAAAACCGTTTGACCGGGACCGTCTTTTGAAGACCGGAACAACCGGCTAAAATTAAGGTTAGGATCAGTAAAAGAAAGCATCTGTTTTTTTGCATCCGTTTAATTCTCCGGTATGATTTTTTCAGGCGGTTGTTCAAAAAGAAGTCTGCCCGGATATCGTTTGAGGTCCTTGCTCATCTGCTTCAGGTTTTCAGAGGTGGTTTCAAGATTCTCAATAATCAGTTTCACCTTGTCCGAATTGAGCCAGACCATATTTTCCAGCAATTCAGATGTGCCGGACAGACTCTCCATCAGTCTGTCCAGGTGGATGGCCAGGCTGTCAATTTTGGGGGCCAGCTGTTTTTCAAGCCCGGTGGTCATGGTTTTGGTATTACCGGCAGCGATCTGAAAATCTTTAATGGCTGTGTTGAACGGCTGCTTTGATGTTTCAACAACCGTTCTTATCTGCGAAAAAGAGATCTGGGCGTCATCGATCAACTGCTTGATCTGATCCGATCCGACGGTCGTACGGATCTTTTGATTGGTCTCTTTCAGCTCTGTGAGCAGAGAGGCCATCAGGTTCGATATCCGGGCCATATCCACATCGTTGGCCTTGTCATTCAGGGTTTTCAGCAGGGATTCAATGTCAGACGTCATTCCTTTCAGGTTGATGGCTGTCAGATTATCCAGGATCTGATTGGCGGCATCTCCAAATTGTTTTATGTTGCTCCTGCGTGAAGGAATATATATGGTCTCCGGTGTCCAGGGGAAATCCAGCGCTTCGTTGGAATCGACGGCGGTATAATCGGTTTCAAGATAGGCCGCTCCGGTAAGGCCTTTAAACGCCAGCCGGATGGTCAGATTGTCCCGGATGGCATTTTCAATTCGGATTTTTGCGGTTCGGCCGGTCTGCCCCAGCGAGATCTCCTCTTCAAGTGCAATCCGCACCAAAACATAATCGGATTTTGTCTGATAGACCCTGGCCGCACTGGTGATGGATTTTACGGTTCCGATCTGTATCCCCTTGTATTTAACTTCCGAACCAACGCTTAATCCCTGAACGGATTCGTTAAAAAGGGTCTCTGCCAGCAACTCTTTTTTAAATAGGTTGCCGGCTCCGAAAACGATCAGGAAGACGGCCAGAAGGGCGGTTGCCAGAATGACAAACAGACCGAGTTTAAAATAGTTTGTAGGTGGGTTCATTTTTCGCCTTTTTCAATGATTCGGTTAAAAAAATTATAGGCATAGGAATTTTTTGCGTCGGCTTTGAGGGCTTCGGGGGTGCCGGTTGCCACAATCGACCGGGTCTCTTTTTCAAGCATGATGACCCGGTGGGCGATACTCTCAATGCTTTCCAATTCATGGGTGACAATGACGAAGGTGATGTTCAGCCGGCCGGAGAGATCAATAATCATCCGGTCCAGTTTGGCAGAGGTGACGGGATCCAGACCGGCCGAAGGTTCATCCAGAAAAACAATAGAGGGATCCAGTGCCATGGCCCGTGCCAGCGCCGCTCTTTTTTTCATGCCGCCGGAGAGTTCCGACGGCATGAAATGGGCGTATGGGTCCAGGTTGACCAGTTTCAGTTTCATCCGGGCAATCTCCTGAATGATCTCTTCAGGCAGGTCGGTAAATTCTTTGAGCGGCAGCATGACGTTCGCCAGTACACTCATGGAACCGAAAAGCGCCCCGCTTTGAAATGCCACGCCTATTTTTTGAAGGATCCGGTCTCTTTTCCGTCCAAATGCCGTGCACAGATTCTCTCCCTTTATAAATATGTCGCCTGAAACAGGGGGTAACAGGCCGATCATGTGTTTGAGCAAGGTGCTTTTTCCGCATCCGGACCCGCCGAGGATGACAAAGATCTCTCCAGTATAGACATCGAAACTGATGTTTTCAATGACCGGGGTGCCCGAATATCCTGCAGTCAGGTCTCTTACCTGTATGGCGACGGTGTTCGGTTTCATATGCCGAGATAATAATAAACAATTGAAAAAAGGCCGTCAAATACGGCAATCAGGACGATCCCGGTTACCACGGCACGGGTGGTTGAATCCCCCACGGCAGACGGACCGGTCTGGGTGCGGTACCCCCGGATGCAGCCGGCGGTTGCAATCAAAAGGCCGAATACAACGGACTTGATCAATCCGCCGGTGAGGTCGGAGAGGGTTACGAAAGAGACGATCTGGTGGGTGTAGGATACAACCGGATATCCCATGGAAGTGATCACCACCGCACCGCCCAGGATGCCCACAAGGTTGGCAAATACCGTAAGAAGCGGGGTCATGAGGGTGGAGGCGATGATGCGGGGCACGATTAAAAATTTAACCGGGTCCAGCCCCATGACCGTCAGTGCATCAATTTCCTCGTTGATACGCATGGTTCCTATCTCTGCTGCAAATGCAGAGGCAGAACGGCCGGCCAGGACAATGGCCGTCATCAGAGGTCCCAGTTCCCTGACCATGGCAATGCCGATGAGGTTGGCCACATAGAGTTCCGCCCCGAACATGCGCATGGGAATCGCCGCCTGGAATGCCATGACCAGACCGACGATAAAGCTGATAAGGGCGACAATGGGAAGGGCATCCACCCCTGCCCGCTCGGCAATGCCGAAGGTGTCTGCCCAGCGGATTTTTCCGGGAGATTTGAGGCTTTGGACCAGTGCCAGGGTAATCCGGCCGATATGGGTGATCATCTCCCGGGTTTCAGCCATTAAGTCGGCCATCCGTTTTCCCCTGGATTCAATCCCTGTCAGGGGCGGGGGGATGTCCCGGGGCAATGGTGTCTGTTTAATACGCCTCATCCCGGTGACCATTGAATCATAATCAGGGTTTAAATTAACCAGGGAGAGGAAGCGGTTTTTATTTGAATGCTCAAGGTGAGCTAAAAAGGCGGCCCCTGCAGTGTCCATATAGTCAATCCGTTCAAGATCGATGATCAGTTCCCGGGAGGAGCAGGCGGCAATGCTTTGGCTGACGGATTGCCAGGCCCGGGCAACGGTTTCGGCATCCAGGCGGCCGCAAAGATAGAGGGTCGTCCGATGTTCCGTGACCGATTGGGTATGGGTCAGGTCTTTTGAGCCGTGTTCAGGTCTCATCTCTCCCCTTTGCCGATCCCGGGGCATGCATAGAATTCGTATTCCATATCAGACCGATTTTACCTTTTTTTGACGGCCAGGGCCACCCATTCATGATCAACGGTTTTTTCAATCACCTCAAGTTGACAGATTTCAAGCCCGGCCGTCACATCTTTAAGCCGGTCCTTAATAATACCGGATAAAATGGTAACCGTATGATCGGCCATCCTCTTTTCGATCTCCGGCAGGATATCCACAATGACCTGGGCGATGATATTGGCGGCAATAAAATCAACCGGGTCTTCCGGCAGGGTATGGAGTCCGGCGCAGGCAAGATGGTAAATGGCCGGGGGGACGGCATTCTTTTCAAGGTTTTTCCGGGCAACCGAAACCGCCACCGGGTCGATGTCGATTCCAACCAGCCGGCCGGCGCCTAATTTGCCGGCTGTGATCATGAGGATGCCGGATCCGGTTCCGATATCCAGAAAGCTGGTGCCGGGCTTAAAATATGCATCGATCAGTTTGATACACATGGATGTGGTCGGGTGGGTGCCGGTGCCGAATGCCATACCCGGGTCAAGGTGGATGACGATTTCCCCTTTTCGGGCCGTATGCGCTTTCCAGTCCGGCTTAATGGTGATCCGGTCCGTAACCGGGGTGACTTCAAAATAGTCTTTCCAGGCATCTGCCCAATCTTTTTCATCCACAATCTCGGTCAAAAGTTCGACCCGGATGCTTAGATCGGACAGCTTTGCGGTTTTAAGGCCGATGTCTTCCACCTGGATCTCCGTGTTGTCCGTAACCGGCAGAAACCCGGTGATTGAATTGAATTCCGGCAGCGGCAGGGTCTGGGTGCCGAACCCTTCATCAGGTTCATCCAGAGGAATATCGCAGACAACACCCTTGAGATTAAAGGAAAAAAAGATATCACAGATCAATTCCTCGGCAATGCTGATATCCGGTCCGTCAAACCGGGCAATTACTTTTTTGAATTTCATAAACCCGAACTCTTCCTTGAGTTTTTATTGAAAAAAGACTATTTCTCTATCCATTAAACTCTGGCAAATTTATGGGTGAATGACAAGGGGGATATGCTAAAAAAGACAATTCAGATATCGGGCCTTTTATTTGTTCTTTTCTGTTTGGTCCGGGTACCGGTAATGGCTTCTTCGTTTCAAATTATCCGGTTTACCGACCAGGGGCCGGTAACCGTCAGGGTTGATGTGGATGCAATGCACCCCCATGCCGTCGGTCTCAAGGCCGTTGATCCCAATTTTAAACAGGACGGGTTAACGGATTTTACCGGTATCCGGTTAAAAACGCTTTTTTCCGAATGGGGAATTCCCACCGGTGACGGCGTCACCGTTGTGGGAACGGATCAATATCTGGGCTTTATTCCGGCACAGGACATACAAAAAGATATCGCACTGCTGGCCTGGCAGTTGAACGGACACCCCATCTCCGGTTTAATGGGCGGACCGATGAAGATTGTCTATTCCAGGGGGGCCGGTATACACGGATCCTGTTATATCTGGTATGTGGACACCATCTTTGTGGGGGAGCCGAACCTGCCGTTTCTCGAATTTACAAGGGGCCATGTCACAAAAAAAGTATTCCCTGAAAAATTAAAGGCTGATATGCAAACGTTGGATCCCAACATATTTTCCATTCCCCAGGGGTGTAAAAAGAGCAGAGAGACCAAGCGGTACGGGGAAGAGATTCGTGCCATACCGCTTCAGAGCATTATCGAGAAACATGCGGACAGACCGGTTCAAAAAATTACCCTGGTCCCTTTTGCCGGAGCCGGTATCAAAATCGGAAAACAGATTTTATCCTACCCGGTTTATATTGCCTTAAGCCGTGGAGAAAAACCCATTCACTCATCGCTTGGCGGGCCGTTTTCCGTTATCTTTCCGGTGGAGCAACATCCGGAACTGTCCGGGATGGTTCCTGACTTCGGCGCCTTGTTCTTTTTAAAGGAAATTGTGGCAGAATAAATGCAAATGAATATGGGCACCTATTCGACGTTTCAAGGACGGCTGATCAGTTCCGTATTTATTATTGTGACGGCTGTGATACTGGTTCTCACGGCTTTTGTCACCTACTTTGAAAAGAATCGATACCGAAAAACCGAACTGAACCGGATCTATTATGAGACGCTTTCGATAAAAAAACGGCTGGGACAACTAATGTTCGGTTCCAATTGGCGGCATTTGAAGATTACCCTTGAAAATGCCAAAGCTGCCAACCCGTTGATGCTCTATTTCATTCTGTCCGACACAAATGGAAAGATCCTGGTCAGTGACGATGACACGCTGATTGGAAAAACATCCTTTGATAAGGTGGCGATCACGGATATAGACAATCCCCTGTTTGAGTCGTCCGATGTGGCGTTAATGGACGACATGCCGTCCCGTTTTCTGATCCATCAATCCGAACCGGTTCGAGACCGGCATGGCGACACCCTGCTGCGTGCCGCCCGGGGAGAGATGATCTTTGATACGTTCTGGGATATCACTTATATGGGTGAAAAAATGGGAGAACTCCGGGTGGGGTTTTCCGGAAAACGGGTAAAAAAATATCTGGTCTTTCTGATCAGCGGCATGTTGTGTACCGGTTTTTTTGTTTTACTGATAACGCTGACCCTGATCTTTCGGGCGGTGAAAAAACATGTCAGGCCGTTGAACGATTTTATTTTAAAATTGTCTGACCTTCACACAACCGAAGGCGCCGGTTCGCTCAGGCAAAGACTTGACACCATCCACCTGGATGAACAGGCGTCGGAGCTGGAAGAAATCAAGAGCCTGAAACGGGCATTTTCTAAAATAAAGAATGTTTTTATCCTCAACTGGGACCAACTGGAGGCCCATCGCCGGCATCTTGAAACCCGGGTTGAAGAAAGGACCCGGGAACTCAACAATTTAAACCGGAAACTGACCCGCCAGATTGAGGAGAGAAAGGCGATTGAAACTCGGTTGATCAATTCCCAGAAACTGGAAGCCATCAGTACACTGGCCGGTGGAATCGCCCACGGATTCAACAATCTTTTCATGGCCGTCACCGGGTATGCCTCATTGATTCAAAAACAATCCGGCCCGAATCATCCCAATACGCTGAAGGCGGAAAAAATCAGGGCGCTTGTGGAAAACGGCTCCCATTCCATCAAGCAGCTTTTGGGGTTTGCCCGGGTCGGAAAATATGCGTCCGGTCCTATGTGCATCAACGACGCCGTAAGAACCAGCCTTGAATTATTCAAACGGAGCCGCAAAGATATTTCCCTGGTGATCCGGTTTGAAAAAGATATCTGGAATATTCATGCCGACCGGTCTCAGATGGAACAGATCATCATGAACCTGGTGCTGAACGCATCTGAATCCATGTCCGGGAACGGTGAAATTACCGTTGAAACCCGAAATGTCCGGTTTGCGGAAAAAATGATCGATCTGGAGAAAACCGTGTCTGGAAAATTTGTCCAGGTCCAGGTTCAGGATCAGGGAACAGGAATTAAAGAAGAGGATATTCCCCGGATTTTTGATCCGTTTTTTACAACCAAACCCGTCAGTGAGGGATCGGGTCTCGGCCTGTCATCCGTATACGGTGTGGTGGATAACCATGGCGGATTTACCACGGTTGAAAGCACGGAAGGCAAGGGCTCCGTATTCAGTATATTTCTGCCGGCCATATGAAAGCCGAAAGAGAATTCGCCATGACCACCAATCCCTATGAGCACCTCTATATCTATTATTTCAACGGAATACCCCAAATAGACGCATCTGTTGAATCCCATCCTCATTTTTTGGGTCTCTGGCAGGAAGAAGAGATCACTTTTCTGTTTTTTTCCGTACCCAGCAACACCCTGGTCGGGGAGATCGCCCAAAAAAACAGCGGTATTCAATGGGTGGATTCCTATGAAATGACAGGCGAACAATGGCACGGCGATAAAATTCTGCCCTATTCCATCCGGGAACTCTGCATTTACCCTCCCTGGCACCCGCCGGAAAAGGACGATCCCCAACGCAAGGATATTCTCATGGACCCGGGCGTCGTGTTCGGCACAGGCAGGCATCCGACCACCGAAGATTGTCTCTGTTTGATCCACCGGCTCTTTACCGGAGAACGGATCGGGTCGGTTCTGGATATCGGGACCGGGACCGGGCTGCTCGCCCTAGGGGCGGCAGCCCTGGGCTGCTCCCGGGTGATGGCCTGTGATTTCAACCTGCTGGCCGCCAGAACCTGTCTGAACAATATCCGGCTGAACCGGTTTGAAGACCGGATGCTGGTATTCCGGGCAAGAGGCGAACAGATCATGGATATCCCCTGTGATCTTCTTGTAGCCAACATCCACTATGACGTTATGCAGCACATGATTGAACAGCCTTCCCTTGTGAAAAAAAAATGGGTTATTCTGTCCGGGCTGCTCCATTCGGAAGCTGAAAAAGTGATGGCCTGCCTGTCGGAAAAACCGGTTCATATCGTTGAACGGCGATGTCCGGACGGGGTATGGAATACCATTCTGGTCAAACCTGATCGTGCCTGAATCTGTTCTCCTTAAACCCTTGCGGTTCCCGAAAAAGAAGACAGTCTTGCCAAAGCGGTTGGAGAAGCCCACTGCCAGTATACACGAATGATCAATTTCAGGAAAAATGTCCGCGGGTTCCTTTTTCAGGGACGGTTTTCATCCTGTCCGGTATATACGGACCCACATCTTTTTACGGCCCTTGCATCTTGTGAATTCGATGGCTATCTTGTTACAAAGTGTAATGGCAATTCCTTAGTTTGAATTCTTTATAATAAATTGAATTATATTTTTTTCTAAGGGTTTGCCTCTCTGTTTTTTATGCAGCATTCAGACGGGGCTGAAGTTGCTGTAGTAATTTTGTTTTACAGCGCTCCCAATAGCTTTCAATGCGTGGGCGCGCTCCCCATAGCGAGGTATTTGCAACAATGTCATTGTCTAAACCATCTGCTCAGCAGCGCATATCGACTTTTGATGAGTTTGTGCGATTAGCCGATTATTCTTTAATGGATACCTTGAATGCCGATCCTGATGCCACGGCAGATGGTGATGACCACGGTACCCGTCAGGTTTTTTCCGGCCACTTCGTACCGGTGACTCCCACGCCGCTTCCAGAACCGGAATATGTCACCCATAGCAGCTCTTTTTTCAATGAACTCGGGTTGAGCGACGCGTTGGTAAATGATGCAAAATTTCGCCGGGTATTTTCGGGTGATATCTCAGCAGCGCACGAGCCTATGCGTAAAATTGGCTGGGCAACCGGCTATGCCCTGTCAATTTACGGCACCGAATATACCCACCAATGCCCATTTGGTACCGGAAATGGGTATGGCGATGGCCGGGCGATATCTGTATTTGAAGGGGTATTCAATGGACAGCGTTGGGAAATGCAGCTAAAGGGTGGCGGACCAACGCCGTATTGCCGTGGTGCTGACGGGCGGGCAGTACTCCGTTCAAGTGTGCGTGAGTTTCTCGCGCAAGAGTATATGCATGCCCTGGGGGTTCCCACAACGCGGTCTCTGACCCTGTATGCATCTAAATCTGAGAGCGTTGCCCGGCCCTGGTACTCCCAGGACTCTCATTCCTTTGATCCTGATATTATGGTGGATAATCCTGTGGCTATTTCAACCCGCGTTGCCCCCTCTTTTTTGCGCGTGGGTCAGTTAGAGTTATTTGCCCGCCGGGTTCGCGGCAATGCGTATCCAAGCGCCCTAGAAGAGTTGCGCATGATTGTGTCGCATGTAATCGACCGGGAATACCCAAACGATATTGATCAAGACCTTGTTTTTGCGGATCAAGTGGTTGAGTTGGCTAAGTTTTTTCGCAAGCGGCTTACGTCACTGGTGGCCAACTGGCAGCGTATTGGGTACTGCCAGGGTAATTATAACAGTGACAACTGCGCCGCTGGTGGCTTTACCCTCGACTATGGACCATTTGGATTCTGTGAGATTTTCGATCCCGGGTTTCAACCATGGACTGGCGGCGGCAAACACTTTTCCTTTTTCAATCAGCCAACCGCAGCAGAAGCGAATTACCACATGTTCTGGACGGCAGTGAGACCGCTGCTTGCAAAAGATACTGAAGCTTTGGAACAATTGGATCAAATACGTCATGGCTTTGCCGAGGCAATGAAAAATCAAATCCAAAAAATGTGGGCGGCCAAGCTTGGCCTGACAGACTATCACCCAAAGCTGGTGCAGGGATTAATGCAGTTACTGACTCAATCAGAGGTGGACACCACCATTTTCTTCCGTGAATTATCCCATGTACCAGAGAATGTTTCAGCCTTGAAAAAGAGCTTCTACAGCAAGACCTCCCAACAACTCGATGAGGAATGGCAATCCTGGCTAAAAAGCTGGCACGACCTCGTTATCAAAGGCAGCAATTTGGCAGAGATATCGGCAAAGATGAAACAGATTAACCCCAAATATGCATGGCGGGAGTGGTTGATTGTCCCCGCCTACCAACAGGCCATGCAGGGTGACTACACATTGGTAAGAGAGTTGCAGGAAGTGCTTAGCTCTCCATATGATGAGCAATCACAAAGGGTAGAAGATAAATATTATCGTCTAAAACCTGAGGTGTTTTTTAACGTTGGTGGCGTTTCGCACTACAGCTGTTCATCTTGATTTTGAAAAATATACCGTTCGAATTCACGATACTTCTAAGTAAATTCGGCCTGATTATTGAGTAAAAGCCGACCCCACATTGTGTCTATAGTGGTTGTCAAAATAACGTTCCGATTAAGTTTCCCATGTTACTGGTTGAACAGCAAATGATGCTAAGACTGTCGGCCCTTTCAGAGAGCTTGACATTATAAAGCCCTTTTTTTTCGGAACATATTTTTGTCATTTGCTGTATTATCAGCCGTTCAAAGCCATTATTGAAAGGGCGTTGACTTCTTGTGTTATTCATTTCTGCCGAAGCGGACGGGTCATATGAAAAGAGTGTTAACCTCAACGTTGCATAAAAATTTTATCATAAAAGATGAAATCAGTTGGCGGTACAATAAAAGTTTTGAATTTAAAGATGCTTTCACGACTTCATCATAAGTGGGTTCCGTCATTTCATCTTTTTTTACAAATTCTTACCCTCCGGGAAAAGCGTGAAGATCCCATCTTCTTCGTTCCCAAGGTTT
>JANQML010000199.1 GCA_028280105.1 Desulfobacula sp.
GTGGCATCCCTCCCCACGAAATTTTTCATGTAGAGAGCACGAGTCCAGAAGTTCTTGAAAAAATCTCCAATTTCCCAGGGATAACCGCAGTTGAACCACGGAGAGTCATTCGAGGGAGAATTGAGGTTGCCCCTAATGACTGGCGTATGCTTTTTTTGTTTGGAATCAATGATTTTGAGAATGTGTCGGTATCCAGGTTTTCTAATGTTTCGGGCGACAATACTCCTGGGAAGGGAACGCTTCTCGTTGAACAGTCTAGTTTAAGCCTGTTTGGGCATAGCACAGGTGGCAGCTATAAAATCCGATTGCCTGGTAAAAAGTTTTCGCAAGTCAAAGTTTCAGGAGTGGTTCACGACACGAGCTTAGCACCTGGCTGGCAGGACAATATTGTATATGGGTATGTAAGTCGGGAAACTCTAAGTTTTTTTGGCGTCGGAAATCAGTTTAACCAAATTAGGGTACGAACCGAAACGGATGACCGCAAGGGGCGGGGCCTGATTTTGAATAAAATTACTGATCTTCTCAGGAAGGAAGAGGCCAAATTACATAGAGTAGAATTGCCAGTAATGAAACATCCACACCATGATCATATGCAGTCCATGCTCATGCTTTTAAGTATTTTTGGATTATTCGCTCTTCTGCTTGTCATTGCTTTGAGTTGGAATGTATTTACGGGCCTCCTCTCCAAGCAAGTGAAAGAAATCGGAATACTCAAGGCCATTGGAAGTAATAGGTTCGCTATATTTAAAATCTATTTTGTCATGGTTTTAGTTCCTGCCACTTTCGGTTCTATTGCAGCGTTACCTTTGGGAAACTTTTTGAGTCAATGGTTTTCTAAAACTATCTCCTCGCAGATGAACATAGAGGCATTAGATTTAACCGTAAGTCCACATATATATCTGTTTATCTTTCTATTAGGAGTATCTATACCCACCTTGGGGGCCTTAATTCCTATTTTTCAAGCTGCCCGTTTAAAGACCGTTCATGCTTTAAATGCAATGAATATCGAATCTAATCCACATAGATTTTCACTGGGCAAAAGGTTTTCCTCTCTTGTTTTTAGATTCTCATTACGCAATTCCTTTAGAAACCCATTTCGTCTCGCACTCACAGTTACGGCCCTGTCTCTAGGAGGTGCCATGCTGCTAACGGCTACCAATGTTTATAAGAGTCTTCAAACGGCTGTTGAGAGCGCAATCGAAAGGCGGGGGGATGACATTGATGTTAAGCTGTTAAAACCAGTTTCAACAGACAGTCTTCGATCCATAATTGGGGAGGTTGAAGGCATCAAGTATTTTGAAACGTGGCCTATGGTACTAACCACATTTTCTTTGCCAGATAGTGTTGGAGATATGACTTCCTCCAGATATGCAGTGTATGCGCCCCCTCAAAACACCAAGCTTTTTAAGATGCCAATTTCCAAAGGAAGATGGCCTGGAGTTGAAGAGAAAAATACTATTGTTATTAACAAAGTTCTACAGGGAAAAGAGGGCTTTCTAAAACTAGAATCAAAAGTACATTTGGTAATTCGCGGTGAAAAAGTAGAAGTTTTGGTTGTCGGCATATTCGATGAGGTCGCTGGACCATCAATATACACAAACCCAGGCACCATTACTCAATTGCCAGGATTAGAAAATAAGTCCGGCACAGTTAGAGTCCAAGTTGAAAATAGTCAGAATGCCGAATCAGTGGCAGCAAAAATCGAAAATAGACTCGCAGAAAATGGAATAATCCCTCTCTTTTTAATGTCCAGGAACACCTTAAAAAAGGCAATGTCCGATCATTTTATGATTTTGCTGGTTTGCCTGCTAATTGCAGCACTTTCTGCAATAGCTGTCGGTGCTATTGGCTTGGCAACAACGATGAATATAAATGTTCAGGAGCGTATCCGAGAGATAGGTGTCATCAGGTCGATTGGAGCCGCTCCAAAGGTGATAACAAAGGTTATTTTTTTTGAGGGAGGCAGTATCTCCTTGTTAAGCACTCTACTTGCACTGGTTATCTCCATACCACTCTCATTAGTGACATGCTCGTTTGTTGGAGAACATTCTCTGCACATAAACCTACCGTTTCAAATATCATTGATGGGAATTCTTCTGCTTTGGACTCTAATTCTTATTGTCACGATAATTGGCGTAGTTTTTCCCATACGCACTGCAATTAAATTATCTATTCCTAGTGTTTTAGCATATGAATGAGGTCTCTTCTGCCGATGTTTTCGCTGTTGCAGTAACCGTGATATCGCCTTGGAGACAGTTCGTGCCATCAATAAAACGATAATAACAGGATGCACTACCAAAGCCATCATCCCGATAATTAGAAGCCGGAATGCTGCACAACCGATTAAAACGTGTTTAACTCTACAGCGGTGATGATATCCTTTCCCGAACCGGGTAAACCAACTACCTATAAGCATAGTTACCGCCAGATGAACACCTGTTAATATGGGCCTTGTTTGGGGAGAAATACCCATAATGTAACCTGCCTTTTCAAAATACGTTTGATAGAATTCATAAGGAAGGTGGACCAGTACAGTCATTGCAACAATGATTTTGGCTGATTTTTTACAATACAAAAGAGCTGGAGAATGAACTCTTTCCAGCTCTTTTAAATTACATTTTAATGAATAAATTTCATATCCCCTAAGCAGTTCTTTTCAGCTTGATGTAATCTCCTTTTGTTTTAAGGGTCAGGGTCACGTTTTTATCTGTCCGATTTCTCCAGAACCAGCCATGATTCCCTTTAAAAGGAGCCTCAAACATTCCTGCATCGTTAGGAACCCCACGGCCTTTTTTATACTGAACAGATTGGCCGCCACCATATCCATGCGCATCAAAATTGAGTTTGCTTCCATTTGCTGTCCACTCGAACCAGGCCTTTGCCCCTTTGTCCATAACAAGTTTATATTCTACACCTTGTCCGGGTTTTAGCGTGATTGAAATGTGATCCTTCCAATCAGAAGTCTCATTTGTTGATTCTGCAGTCTGTTTTTTTTCTATGTTTTTTTGCCTGCTTACAACCTGTTGACGACTTTGATTTATGGCGGTCCCATCCTTTAATAATTGAACGATCTCATTCAGGCTTTCGTCAATTTTTTTAAGGCGTAACTCTGTTTCACTGCCTGATGACACATTGTTTTTAACTTTACTCTCAATGGCGGCTTCCTCTTCCAGTTGAACCTTGATCCTTCCTTTTTCTGTTAGGCCGGTTAGCTGCCCGGCACCTGTCGGATCAATGCCATATTCGGCAGGCAGAACAATTGTAATTAAAAGAAAAGCAGCTGTAACGGCAGCGTATATGGTCGATTTGAACAGTTGCCGGCTTGAGGGAAGTTCCCTGTCTGTTGGTACTTTTGAATTATACATTTTTAATTAATCCTTTACTTTCTAAATCAGTTATATTTTAAGCTGTGAAATAACCTGTCATCTGATATCCCATAAGCATAAATCCAAGCATCATGACAAACACATTGGCCGTATAGGCATGCCGTAAAAATGAATTTGATTTGCGCCAGTATGAGATTGCGATGAGAATGGCGAACAGGGCCAGCAGTTGTCCGATTTCCACTCCAACATTAAAAAATACCAGATTCGGCAGAAGCCCGTCCGGTGCGAGTTCGTACTCCAACACCTTTGTTGCAAGGCCGAATCCATGAATCAGACCGAAAATTAAGGTGGCTGCCTTTGTATTGGGTTGAAATCCGAACCACCGCCGGAAGGCCCCCATATTATCCAGGGATTTGTAAACCACGGAAAAACCGATAATCGCATCTATAATATACGCGCTGATACTGATATTCATCAAAACGCCGGATAGAAGCGTAATCACATGACCAACGGCAAATAATGTGACATATATTGCGACATCTTTTAGGCGATATAGAAAAAATATGACACCAAAAAGAAACAGTAAATGATCATAGCCGGTCATCATATGTTTGGCACCAAGATAAATAAATGGCATTGGCAGGACACCGGAAACTTCTTGAATATATCCCTTATCACCGGTTGTCACACCGTGTGCAATCGCATCGGTGGCAAAACCGCCAAGTATAATTGTTATTAAACTTAGGGCAAGAACAAATAGATGTCTTTGCCCGAGTGGATTTTGAATCATTTGGTAACTCCTTCTAAGTAACAGCTTTTTACTTTAAAGAGTGAGCGCAAACATGGTTATGTCGTGTGCTCATAATCTTATTTGACTATTTGATTTTCCGGAATAGCGCCGGGGAAAATGCTGATATATTCTTATCTAGAAAAATTTAATGAGACCTGTGCTTATCCGCAGCCATCTGTCTGCCGGATAAAGAATCCTCGTCAGCATTCATCAAACCAGGCATTATTCCAATAAAGCTTGGTTTACCCCAACGTTGCAAAAAGCGTGAAGGTTTCAGCTTCAAGGCACCAAGATTGCCGCGCAAGTGGTCTTTCGCAAAACCTTGGGAGCAAATTTGTATGCAACGGTGGGGTATATAAATTGGGGTGTGGATTGACGGCAGTTAGATACCAATGCGCATTCGTTTTGTTTTTAAATACAGATCGTTCCTTTGCAGGGCAACAGGTTGTTCATGGAAGACAGATAATATGAATTTAGGATCATCTTCATAAAAAGGTATCCTGTTGCCGGTATTTGGGTATAATGGAATTTTTATTAGCCGAACCCCTTTTAGGGGGGAAACCTGCAATTCCCCATGGAAGTGATCGCTAATGAAAGAGATCAGACATGTATCAATAGGGGGGTGTTCTGCATTGCCATCGGGTATTGAATGGTCGTGGGGATGATGCTTATGGCTTTTGTTAAAATGCTGGGCCTCATGCACGGCGTGTATGGCATGTAAAAAATCGTGGCCGTACAACGAACCGAATACTGGAAACAGGAACGCTACCAGTGTTAAGTATATTAACATCCGCTTAATCATGGCATATAAGAATAAAAGTTTGGTGATGATGTGTCAACTTGTATGATGCATTATTACCAAATAGTGAAAAAAAGCTGCATAAAAAGCGTCATTCATCATATTAAAATTCCCCGACCTGCCAGTTGGAGAAGGTCGGGGAAGCTGATGATAGAGATTGTATTCACAAACCCGCATTATGATAATTCTTTTAACTTTTGTTCCGAACGGGAAATAAAAAGGCCTTTTCTGACAAAAAAGCCGATTGAAGCTGACAGCCCGACAACCAGTATCGACCCGATATTGTGCGTGAATGCCCCCAAAATTGGTGTCAACCACCCCATAAAGCCGGCAAATACGGAAAACAGGTTGATAAGAAAACTAAGGGCAATATTGATTTGAATGACCCGGACCATGGTCCGGCTTAAGCAGAACAGGTAACCCATTCTGTCCAGCCGGTCATTCATCAGAACGATATCCGCAGTTTCAAGGGCTGCATCAGACCCGTTCAATCCCATGGCAATACCGGTATCAGCCGCTTTTAAAGCAGGCGCATCATTAATACCGTCCCCCACATAGACCAGCTTTCCCTGATTGTATTCTGAAATTCTGTCCAGCTTATCACCAGGGGTCTGCTTGGCATACGAACTTTCAATTCCGATCCGGCTGCAGATATTTTTTACAGGCGCTTCCTGGTCTCCTGAAACAACCGCAATATCTGTAAGACCTAAAGATTTGAGATCCTTAATCGTTTCAGCGGCAACATCTCTGGCCTGGTCCTGCATGCAGATATACCCTTTTGTCTGCTGATCGATTTTAACCTCAACGGTTGTGTACCCGTTATCGGAAAATTCCCGGGTGGTCGTTATTTCAACCTGCTGGCCGTTTACGGTCCCCTTGATGCCGCGTCCGGGGATATTCATTACATCCTGTGCCTCCGGCGGAATCAAAGAGAGCGCTTGGGCCTTCCGAACTACAGCACGGGCCAAAGGGTGGTTCATCTTTTTTTCCAAGGCAGCAGCTGTTTGAATCAGGAAGTCTTCATCAACGCCTGGTGACGGAAGGATCTCTTTTACTTCAGGAGACCCGTTGGTTAATGTACCTGTTTTATCGAAGAATATGCCTGACGCCCTGGCAATATTTTCCAGATAGATGCCTCCTTTAACTAAAATCCCGTTCTTTGCCGCATGTCCTATTGCCGACACAGTGGCCACAGGACCGGCCAGTAAAAAGGAACAGGGACAGCCGACAATCAATACCGTGACCGCCCTTTCAAAACTCTGAGTGAAAAGATATGTCAGAATTGCGGATACGAGTATTGTCGGTGTGAACCAGGCTGCAAACCGCTCAACAATCTTGGCCGACTCAACTTTGGACTGCTCTGCTGCGGTGACCATTGAAATGATCTTACCCATTGTTGAGTCCCTGCCCACCTTTTCTGCTTTGATCCGCATGAAACCATCTGTACTGACGGTTCCGGCCCATACATCATCGTTCACTCCCTTTTGTTTGGGAATCGGTTCCCCTGTAACTGCGGATTCATCCACGGCAGAAATACCTTCTATGACAGCACCGTCAACAGGAATGATTCCGCCAGGTTTTACAAGAATAATATCCCCTTTGATAATTTGGGATACCTTCACCTCCTGCTCTTTACCGTTTTTTTCAAGAATGGCTGTGTCCGGTGTGGTTTGGATCAAGTCTTCAATGGCGTGCCTTGCAGAATCGCTGACCGCCTCTTCAATCAATGCACCGGTAACCATTATGACTGAAACGATTGCCGCTTCAAGAAAGTTGCCATTGATCAGACAGGCGATAATGGCGATAGATACAAGTTCGTCCACATTCAGTCTTTTTTCAGCAATCCCTTTTATCGCGCCAATTATAATCGGCATACCGTTAATGATGACTGATAAAATCAGGACCATGTCCATCACGCTGACGAACGGTATACTCTGTACCTGAATCGATTTTACAAAAAACGCTATTGGGATGAGAGCCCCCCCGACGGCTGTCTTTATAAAGTCTTCGGATGAAAATATTTTTTTATATACGTTTAACTTTCCATGTCTTCCGATCATCGTAATCCTCATTTGTTTGGTGTTCAAATATTTTGTATATCAATCTATAAGGGCATCTAAATACATAGACCGATGATGGTTGTCAAGTATTTTGATAATCAAACAATATTATTGTCAAAATAAAGTGCCTGTGATAGAGAACCTGTAACGTGTTAGATACTTAAATTAAGAGAACCCTTATGGACCTTAAACACCTGTCAAAAATAATTGTGGAGTTCTATGAAAAGCTTTCTTCCTGGGAGGATTCTGTTGTAAGGGACTCCGGCCTGACAACTGCACAGGCCCACACCATCGAAATCGTCGGTCATGCAGGCCCGATTAAGATGAAAGATCTGGCCCAGAAAATAGGGGTCACAACCGGAACGCTTACCGTTGCCGTAGACAGGCTTGAAGAAAAAGAACTCCTTGTTCGCCAACCCTGTAAGGCGGATCGAAGGGCCTATCTGATCGAATTAACCGATTCCGGAAGAAAGTATTTTAAGCAGCATCACAATTTCCATATCAAGATGACACAGGAAATTGTTGCCGATTTAACGGATGAAGAACAGCAGGTGTTTGGCAATATTCTCGAAAAAATGCTGAAAAAAATTTAAATTCAACTGGATCTTGATTTGAGACAGTCCTGTCGGGGCTTTCCTGAAACTGACACCTTTTAAGGCTGCATAGGGTTACCCGTTATGCGGGTATAGGGGCTCACCTGAAACGGATCCAAACCGTCTTCATCTGTTTGGATTAAAAAACTATCTGAAAACTTTATAAAAAGTGAAAAAACCGGCATGAATATAAAAAAAATCGGTGGTCAGCTGATTTCAAAAAAAATCAGGGATGTACTACTCAAGATAATGAATGACCCGGAAATCAAAAAAAGAGGAAAGTTGCCAAGGGAAGATGAGCTGGCAAAAATTTTAGGCGTCAGCAGGACATCATTAAGAGATGCCTTGTCGTTAATGGAAACCGAACTTTTTATCACCCGCCGCAGGGGTATTGGAACCATCATAAATTATGATATTGTTAATCTTAAAACTCGTTTGGATATTGAAGCTGAATTTTACAATTTTATTACGGAAGCGGGATATAAACCGTCAATCCAATCGATTCGGATTGAACATATCAAGGCCCCGGAAACGATGGCGGGAAAATTACAGATTCCTGCCGGCAGTTCGATCATAAGTGTTGAAAAGGTGATGGCAGGCGATGAGATACCGCTGATTGTCTGTGCAAATTGTATTCCGGAAAAAATCATAGGTAAAAAAGAGTATTCTGAAAAAGATTTTAACCAACCGATTTTCGGCTTTCTGGAAACTGTTTGCAATATTCATATTCATCACGAAATTTCAAATATTACATCGGTGATATTCAATGATCGAATATTAGAACTGCTCGGGATTGAAAAGAGACCGACTGCGGGGCTCTACTTAAATGAAGTGGCGTATGATATTGAAAACAGACCGATTATGTGGTCTGAAGAATATCATCGGACAGATAAGATTAATCATACCCTGGTTCGTAAAAAGATATAAAAAGATGGAATTCCCTGATCTTAATAAAGGATGTCATCGCATACTGCGAATATACGGTTCACCCAGTGCGGCAGGCGTCTTGTTCTTCCCAATGGAAAAAAATAAAACCACAACCGTAATCACGTAAGGGAACATGTTAAATACCTGTGAGGGAATACCGGCCCCCATGGTTTGCAGCCTGAACTGCAATGCGTCGGCAGCTCCCACAACGATCGCCGCCAATAAAACCCCGACAGGATGCCGTCGTCCCAGGATAACCACCACCAGGGCAATATAACCTTTTCCGGACGTGATGTTTTCCATGAAAAATCCCAACAGGGCCAGGGTCAGATAAGACCCGGCCAGTCCGCCGAAGAGACCGTTTAGAAAAACGGCCCGGTAGCGAATCTTAAAGACATCGATGCCTGCGGCGTCTGCCGCTTTGGGGTGTTCTCCGGTCGCTTGAATATTAACTCCCCACTCGGTTTTGTGCAGTATGACATAACTTACCGCCACCAGTATAAAGGTGAGGTAGACAAAGGGATCCTGATTGAACAGAGCCGGTCCGATGACGGGAATATCAGAGAGCAGGGGAATGGCCAGTTGGGATACCACCGGACATTCCGGGAGTTCGGTTGTCTTGCCAAACGCCATAAGAAAGAAAAAACTGGTGAGCCCCAGTGCCAAAAAGTTGAGTGCCAGACCGGCAATGGTCTGATCCATGTTCAGCCGGATGCTGACATAACCGTGGATCATCGATATAAAAACCCCTCCCAGGCAACCGCCGATAACACCTAATAAAATACTTTGGGTATAATAGGCACTGATGAAACTGAAAAAAGCCCCGCTCAGCATAATCCCCTCCAACCCGATGTTCAGGATTCCGCTTTTTTCTGAAAATGTTTCTCCCAATCCTGCCAGGGTAAGCGGGGTTGCCATTCGGATCGAAGCGGCAAAAAGTACGGTTAACGTTCCGATGAGTTCATTTTCCATTTTTCAGCCCTTATTTTGTCCGTGACTTGATCCAGTAATGCCGCCCTAAAATCAATATCACCAAAAGTCCCATGATAATTAAAGAGATGGAGGCGGGAACACCTGCACGGCGCTGCATGGTTGTGGCCCCGATTTGCAGTGCCGCAATGCCCAAACCCGCAAAGACAACCCCTAATGGGTGATTTCTTCCCAACAGGGCAACGATAATCGCAACATAGCCGAATTCCGGTGAAATTCCCGACATCAGCCGTCCGTGCACACCTAAGATTTCACTGCCGCCGGCCAGACCGGCCAGACCGCCGCTTGCCAGGGAAGAGACGATAATATTCTTTTTCACGGAGATACCGGAGCAGTCCGAGGCCCGCGGATTCATTCCCACAGCCCGTAATTCAAAACCCCAGGTGGTTTTATACAGGAAAATGTAGGTCAGAGCGGCGCAGGCCAGGGCCACAATCAATCCGGCATGTAAACGGGTGGGGAGGGCTAAAAACGGCAGGTGAAGATAATCGGGCAACCGGGGTGACATGGGCAATGATGAAGCAGGATCCGCCATCACCGTACCGACCAGTATTCCCACGATATTGATGGCGATATAGTTAAACATAATCGTGTTGATCACCTCGGGTATGTTATACTGGCTTTTCAAAATACCGGGTACCAAGGCCCAGGCCCCGCCCAGGAGGAATCCTGCCGTCATACACAGGGTCAAATGGATAAAAACCGGCATAGGGGGCAAATATAATCCGGCCCATGTGGCGGCAACAGCACCCATGTAAAGTTGTCCTTCCGCACCGATATTGAAGAATCGTGCTTGAAAGGCGACGGCAACCCCCAGTCCGGCCAGAATGAGAGGGGTTGCCCGAACCAGAACTTCGGTAAAACTGTAAAAAGAGCCGAAAATTCCTGAAAAGAAGGCTGTAAAAGCCTTTCCCGGATCGGCTCCCACAGACAGGACCAAAATAACGCCGACCAGACAGGTCACACCGGCAACCAGTACAATGGAACCCAATTCACGGACTATTTTCATCCGGTATCTCCTGTCATACCCGCCATTTTCAGTCCGATATCGGCTCTGTCAATCGTACCTTCATTGGGAAGTATCCCGGTAATGGAGCCGTCAAAAATAACTGCAATGCGGTCGCTTAAGTTCATCAACTGTTCAAGATCCGCTGAAATCAGCAAGATGGCAACACCGCGTTTCCTTTGCGTTAAAAGAAGCTTGGCGATAAATTCCTCTGCTCCGATATCCAGACCTCTGGTGGGTTGGCAGGCAACGATGAGTTTCGGGGCCCCGTCCAGTTCACGGGCCAGAATAATCTTTTGCTGGTTTCCTCCGGACAGAAAACGGACCAATGTTCCGATACCGGGTGTTTTAACCTGGTACGCCTCTGTTATATCTTCTGCATGGGCACGCTGAACCTGCTCCTGCAGGAAACAATACTTTGCAAAAGGCGCTTGATTATGGGCGCTCAGGATTAAATTGCCGGTCATGTCCATGTCCAGAACCAGTCCGTCGTGATGCCGGTCATCTGGAATATATGCCATCCCCATCTGTTTGCGTTTCCGAACCCCTTTTCCGGTAATATCCTCTCCTTGAAAAAATAGGCTTCCCTGTGTCGGGGAGCGGATGCCGACGATCACTTCGGCCAACTCCTTCTGACCGTTTCCGTCTACGCCGGCCACCCCCAAAATTTCACCCGGTTTTAAATCCAGGGAGATATTGTTAAGGATATCTTTATTTTCGCCTGACAGACCGATATGTTTCAGGCTCAACAAGGGCCGGTCAGACCGGGAATCTTCAGAAGAACCGGCTAGACGTTGCGGACTGTCCAGCCGGCGGCCGATCATCAGCTCGGACAGCTGAACATCATCGACATCCCGGATGTTTACCGTTCCTACTTTGGCGCCGTCCCTTAATACGGTTACTTTATCCGCAACGGTTTGCACCTCACCGATACGATGCGTAATAATGACAACGGAACGGCCGTCTTTTTTCAACCGTTTCAGCACCGCAAAAAGATTATCCGTCTCCTGGGAAGTAAGCACTGCCGTGGGTTCGTCCAAAATCAGCAGCTGCGCCTGATGATAGAGCAGCTTGACGATCTCTATCCGCTGCATGACACCGACTGAAAGATTTTCTATGATATCGCCGGGATCTACATCCAATCCGTATTCCTTTGATAATGCAGATATTTTCCGGTCTATCTCTTTCCGGTCCGTAAACGGATATCCCTTCTCCCGCATACCCAGGGTGATATTCTGAGAGACCGTCAACGTCGGAACCAGCATGAAATGCTGATGAACCATGCCGATTTTCAGATCAATCGCCTTTTTGGGTGATGAAATGCGGACAGGTTCTCCGTTTATTGATATCGATCCGCTGTCGGCCTGGTAAAGACCGTAGAGAATATTCATCAGGGTTGTTTTTCCCGCGCCATTTTCTCCCAGCAGGGCATGAATCTCGCCTTTTCCAACCGCAAGGTCGATATCCCGGTTCGCATACATCCCTCCAAAAGACTTGTTTATCTTTTGCATGTTTAAAAATGTCAATGGGGCCCCTCAGTCGTTACGGTTATTTGCCGGTCCGTTTTTCAATTACCGGTTCGTTTTTCAATTAATGGAACCGTGAAACTGCCGTCCATGATCTTTTTCTTTAACCGTGCCACTTCATTTCTTGCTTTTTCGGGAATTCTGTCCTCAAATTGGTGGTACGGCGCCAGATCGACAACATGATCACTCATGCCCTGGTCAAAGATGCCTCCTTTAAATTTTCCGTCTCTTACAAGCTGAATGATATTGACCACCAGATTAGGAACATTATAGATATTGCTGCAGATAATGGTCTCAGGCGCAATCACATTTTGATCCCACGAGTCGCCGGTGGCCAGTACACCCCTGCTTTCCGCCGCTTTGATCACACCGGTGCCGGCCTGGTTGGCCACATGGGAGAGGACGTCCGCTTTCTGGTCAATCATCGCCATGGCCGCTTCTTTCCCCTTTGCCACATCTGTGAAGGAGCCCAGGTAGCTTTCCAGTATCTGAATATCTTCCCGATAGGATTTTGCTCCCAATTTAAACGCTTCCAGGCCTTTAACAATCGAAGGGACTTCCATTCCGCCGACAATCCCGATAACACCGGATTGACTCATGGAGGCCGCAATAATACCCATTAAATAACCCGATTCCTCCACGGCAATCCGATAGGACGCCGTATTATCAGAATAAGAGTTGGCTTCAATGGCAACAAATTTGACATTGGGGAAACGTTTGCCGACACGAACAGCCGGTTCACCGAACTGAAACCCGTGACCGATGATCAGATCATAATTCTGTGCTGCGTAATCCATAAATGCTGATTCGGCGTCGGCCACGGATACATGTTCGGTATAGGCGATTTCAATTCCGTATTTTTCTTCGGCGTTTTTCAGCCCTTTCAGTGCAATGGCGTTCCAGCCCCCATCGTTTGCCGGACCGGAAAGAAGTAATGCGACCCGAAGGTCTTTTGCCTGAACGGGAATGACCGTTAAACCCACTATCATTACAGCGGCAGATAAACATACCACGAGTTCAAATAACCTCTTCTTCATTTTTTGCTTCTCCTTTAAATTTATAATATTTTTTGGTCCGGCACCCATCGGTTCGAGCATTAACGATAAGCCGGATTGTCTTGACAAATCACCCTGTCAAAGACCTGTTCCGCTTTGGCAAACAGGCCTTCCTGGTCTACATTAAAAAATTCACCGTCCTGATACACCACTTGGCCGTTTACCATCGTAAGGTCCACAGGTCCGGTGACACCGGTTCTGGCCAGAAAATTGGCAGGATCATGAACCGCACCGGCATACTCCAGTTTGTTCGTTTTTATCAAAAAGAGATCCGCGCCTTTGTTCTCTTCCAGGCTTCCCAGATCCGGCCGGCCCAGCACATCGGCGCCGCCTCTGGTGGCAATTTTCAACATCTCATAGGGTGTCGGAGCCCCTCCCCGTGACTTGCTGTGAAAGCTTTGCATCAGAAATGCCATTCGCAGGGTATCCAGCAGATTGGAACTGTCATTGGTGGCGGAACCGTCAACGCCCAGGCTCAGTTTCATTCCGTTTTTGAGCATGGCCGGTATATCTATGATATTGAAACCGCCTAAAACCGCGGGTGCGGGGCAGTGGGACAATCCTGTCCCGGTTTCGGCCATGACTTCGTATTCATCCGGGGTCAGCTCCCACCCATGGGCAAACCAGACGTCCGGTCCCACAAAACCGATCTCCCGGCACCAATCCAAGGTTCTCATCCCCCATCGCTCCACCATGCCGGCATTCTCACCTTCCCCAAGGTGCGTGTGCAGACGAACCCCCTTGTCCCTGGCCAGTGACAACGATTCCATAAAGGTTTCTTTCAGGCAGTTTATGGGTTGGCAGGGAGAGACAACAATCTGGCCCATGCTGAACGGATCCGTATCGTGAAATTTACCGATCAACCGGTCGCAATCCGAGAGAAATTCGTCTGTTGTTTCAAGCATTTCATCTGGAATAGAACTGCCTTCGCGCATCGGCAAGGTGTTTGAGCCGCGGCCGGCATGATAACGGATACCCAGTTGGGCTGCAGCCTCAAATTGCCGGTCTACCAGTTTTTTTCCGGCATGGCGGGGAAAACAGTACTGGTGATCAAAAGCGGTTGTACACCCGTGTTTAAGAAGATCGGCCATCGCGGTTAAAGAAGAGTAATAAATACTGTCCGCATCAATTCGTTTAAAAATCTGATAGATTTCCCGGATCCAGTCCAGTACATTCATATTGGGATAATCAACGGTCTGAAGATTACGGACAAAGGTCTGAAAAAAGTGATGGTGAGTATTGATCAGTCCGGGATAAATAAAACAGCCGGTGGCGTCAATGGTCTCTGCTTCAGGGAATCTTAAATCTTTTCCTATGCGGGAAATTTTGGGGCCTTCGATTAAGATATCGCATTCTTTGTGAATCGTGTCGTTCATATCGCACGTAACAATGGCTGCTGCATTTTTTAATATTTTTTTCTTGGGCATATCGTTTTTCTTTCATAATTTGCCGGTTATAATCAATTATTCAGCATAATGGAACTGACCGGGTAATGGTTAAAATCAACTCCTTACTATGGTTTGCCGGATAAGATCACTGCGGTGGTAAAACTCTGAATACATAACCGGCCGGCTATCTATATCATAGGCCACTTCGGTAAAATACTGAACCGTCATGCCGGCTGAAGGGGACAGCTCGAATATTTTTTCAAGTTCGGCCGTCATGAGCACGGGCGTAATCTGTGAAATTTCATGATGGATCCGGATATCACAATATTTTTCAAGCAATTCATAAATCGGCCTGCCTTTTTCTTTTTCCGGAAATGTCCCGTCAGGCAAGAATGCTGCCGGCACGTAATTGCTGCAATAGATCATCGGAGTCCCGTCACCTGCCAGCAGTTTGGTAACTTTATACAGGTTTTCTCCCGGTTGGATCACCAGTGCCTGGGACATCTCTTTATCTGCTTGAACCCGCACCGCCTCAACATATTTTAACGATGGATCGTATCCTGCATCCTTTATCAAAGCGTTAAATTCTTTTTTGACATCCAACCGATTCTTCAGGGCCAGAACCTCCCTGTTAATCAAAGTTCCAAAACCCCTCCGTCTTGTAATAATCACATCTTTTTCCAACAGGGCCAATGCATCCCTAAGAGAGGTCCGGCTGACCCCCAAAAGCTCGATAATCTCGCTTTCCCGGGGAAGCTTTCCCTTTTCCAGAATTTCAGGCCGAGTCATCATATCCAGTAACGCATGATAAATTTTAGTGGACATCAACTGGTTATCGATTTTTTTTATTTGCATTATTCAGCTATATCAAGTTTTTCGTAGTATGTATTACATATTATAAAAAACAATTCTTGTCAAAAACCCTTTTGCGATACAGGGCAAACGCATGTAGAGCCGGCACGTTTTCTGAATGGAACACATTGAGTTTGTTCTCAAAACCGATCAAGTCACCTGGAAGAAGGCTATCATATAGTGTTGCGACTATCCGTCACTTCTCCTCTTTCGACCTAAAATGTTTTGTAAAGACAAAATGACCTACCTATATGCTCCCAGAGCCACACTTTGGACTTGTCAGATCCTCCCTTTTTTTTAGACGCGGTCTGGATGAATAATAACAATTCTGGTCGGTGTTTTTTTTACCCGGATTACATGACGGGTACCGGCCGGCAGTTCTTTCAGGGTGAGTCCTGAAAGGCTTTCGACACCGTTGTCAAGTTCCAGTTCAACTTCTCCTTCCAGCAAAACCATTATTTCATCAAAAGGGTGGGATTCGTCCGGTGAAACCGCACCTTTTACGGCAAAAACCGTTTCCACTTCAAATTCATTCTCGGCACCAATAAACAATCTTGCAATGTCCGGGACAGGGTGGGTGTTGTTGGCCATAAATTATCCTCCTTGGCTATGTGTTTAGTTTGTATATTTAGAAGAAATGATTCTAAATAAAAGTGTCAGTACCGTTGCCAGTCCAGCCCCGCAGGCAAGGGTCAAGTAGATACCGGAGATACCGGAGTCGTCAAAAAACAGAGCAGATGTTCCGCCCGTGATCAAAGGACTTGCAA
>JANQML010000285.1 GCA_028280105.1 Desulfobacula sp.
GCGATTCGGTGTCATGGGAGAGTGGGACGCTCCCTATCTGACCATGAATTATCCGTATGAGGCAAGAATTGCCAAAGAGTGCGGTGAGTTTGCCCTGTCCGGTGATATGTTTTTGGGCAAAAAACCGATATACTGGTGCTGTTCCTGCCGGACGGCACTGGCCGAAGCCGAGATCGAATACGAAGACCATACATCCCCTTCGATCTATGTCAAGTTTCCGGTTAAAACGGATCTGTCCGATCTTTTTCCCGATATTGACGAAGATATGTTTGTGGTCATCTGGACCACCACCCCCTGGACACTGCCTGCCAATTTAGGGATCTGCCTCCATCCGGATTTTGCTTATTGTGCTGTGAAAACAAAAGACCAGGGGGTGCTTATTCTGGCCAAGGAACTGGTCGGCGATGTGATGAAGAAGGCAGGAATCGAGACCTATTCCATACTCGGTGAGATATCGTCAAAAGATCTTGAGAATAAGGTATGCCGGCATCCGATTTATGACAGGGAATCCCTGATTATTTTAGGCGAACATGTGACCCTTGAGGCCGGTACCGGATGTGTTCACACGGCACCGGGACACGGAGCCGATGACCATATTGTCGGAAAACGGTACGGACTTGAATGTTATTCTCCGGTGGAGGATAACGGTGTCTTTTCAAAAGAGGTTGAATATTTTAACGGGCAGTTTATTTTTAAAGCCAATCTGTCCATCAATGAAAAACTGGAAGAGAACGGACTGCTCTTAAAAAATGAAAATTTGTCCCATTCGTATCCGCACTGCTGGAGGTGCAAGAAACCGGTAATTTACCGGGCCACCCCTCAATGGTTCATCTCAATGGATAAACTGAACCTGAGAAAGAACTCTCTGAAAGAGATCAATAATGTGGAGTGGATTCCTTCATGGGGCAGGGAACGGATCTATTCCATGATTGAAAACCGCCCGGACTGGTGCCTTTCCCGCCAGCGTTCCTGGGGGGTTCCCATTCCGGTATTTCATTGCAAGGAATGTGAAGATGTGTATGTGACAAGGGAATCTGTGGATAAAATCCATGCCTTGTTCACGGAACATTCATCCGATATCTGGTTTGATAAAGAGGCCGCTTTCTTGATGCCGGAAGGGGCGGTGTGTGGAAAATGCGGATCAGATCAATTTACAAAAGACCATAATATTCTCGATGTTTGGTTTGACTCAGGCGTCAGCCACGCAGCGGTTCTGGATGAGAGACAAGGCTTAAAACGGCCGGCAGACATGTATCTTGAAGGCAGTGATCAACACCGGGGATGGTTCCATTCTTCCTTGCTTACCGGTGTGGGGCGAACCGGGCATGCCCCGTACAAGGCAGTTCTCACCCACGGGTTTGTTGTGGATGAAAATGGCAGAAAAATGTCTAAATCCGTTGGAAATGTTGTTGCCCCGGATTCGGTGATCAAACAATACGGTGCAGATGTGCTCCGGCTCTGGGCAGCATCGGCCGATTACCGCCAGGATGTCAGTATTTCCAATAATATCATCAGGCAATTGTCAGATGCCTACCGCAGAATCAGAAATACCTGTCGGTTTATGCTGGGCAATTTCAGCGATTTTGACCTAACAGCGGATTTGCGTCCCATCAAAGAGATGTCTGAGCTGGACCGGTTTATTCTGCACCGGCTTCACCATGTGGTTGAGAGATCACTAACCGCTTACGACAGATATGAATTTCACACCATCTATCATACCCTTCACAATTTTTGTGTGGTGGATCTCTCCTCCTTTTATCTGGATATTATAAAAGACAGGCTCTATGCGTCTGCCCCGTCAGATTCGGGCCGGCGAGACGCGCAGACGGTTATGGCCACCATTCTGGATGCCATTGTCAAGATTATGGCACCGATTCTTCCCTTTACGGCAGATGAGATTTATCAGCATATGCCGAACGGTTCAGCATCAAAAGAGAGTATCCATCTGGAGGAGATGGTCTGTCTCAATGCCCAGTGGAAAGATGATTACCTTTCAGATAAATGGGAGGAGATTCGGAGCCTTCGTGGCGAAGTGACCAAAGCCCTTGAAGAAGCCAGGAATAACAAGCTGATCGGCCACCCCCTTGATGCCTCTGTCCGGATTCAGCTGCCGGATGGCCCGTTGAAAAAGAGCATTGAAACTTTAACGGAAAACCTTAATGATGTTTTCATTGTCTCCCAGGCGATATTGGTAGACCATCTTGACGAAACAGCCTATCAGGGCAAGGAAATCGACGGTCTTTTGATACGGATCGACCGGGCGGACGGCGACAAATGCGGCCGGTGCTGGCGGTTTGATACCACCACCGGTCAAGATACCGATCATCCCAGTACCTGTGAACGATGCGCAGGTGTACTAACTAAAATAGAATAATGAAATCTATGGCTACCTGGACACGACTGACCCTGATTACCAGCCTGATCCTGATTATTGATCAGTTTACAAAATATTTGATCAAAGTGAATATGGCCCTTTATGAACGGATCGTGGTGATTGAAAACCTGTTCAACATCACCTATGTGATGAATCCCGGCGGCGCGTTCGGTCTTTTTGCCACTGCTTCGCCGGGCCTTAGGAAATTTATTTTTTTATTCCTGTCATCTATTGTTGCACTTTTTGTTGTCTGGTTTTATCATCGGTGTGCAAAGGATTATATTTTTTTATCCTACGGACTGGCGCTGATTTTCGGTGGTGCCGTGGGAAACCTGATAGACCGGTTCCGGTACGGTATGGTCGTGGATTTCCTTGATTTTTATATCGGCAGTGCCCACTGGCCGGCATTTAATGTCGCTGATTCGGCCATTACGATTGGGATGGGGATTCTGGTTTACCATATCCTTTCCAACAAAGTACCGGATTTTTGATAGAGGTAATGCATGCATCCCATTTTGTTTGACTTTTTCGGCATCCCCTTATATACGTACGGGTTGTTTGTGGCCCTGGGGTTTATGACGGCTGTTTTTGTTTCCCGAAAACTGGCAACTCCCCGCGGTATCAAAGAGCAGACCATAACAGATATCTATTTTATCATTCTTCTTTCAGCCATTGTCGGTGCCCGGGGATTATACATCCTTGTTAATTTTGATTCGTATAAAAATAACCTTTTTGATATATTTAATATCAGGAGCGGCGGTCTTGTTTTTTTTGGCGGGTTTATTCTGGCGGTCGTCGCCACACTGGTCTATTTAAATTATCGTAAATTAAATGTTTGGTTAACTGCGGATGTTATTGTGCCCGGGATCGCACTGGGCCATTCTCTGGGGCGGGTCGGGTGCCTGTTTGCCGGATGCTGTTACGGAAAAACCTGCGACCTGCCGATTGCAATCAATTTCACCCATCCCCAGAGCCTTGCGCCGCTTCATACCGCTCTTCATCCGACACAGATATATATGGTCCTGTCCAATTTGATCCTCTTCTTTATTCTGTTGGGTGTCACCAAAAAGAAAAAATTTCACGGGCAGGTATTTATCGTCTATATTATGCTTTATTCCCTGTTCCGTTTTATCATTGAGTTCTTCAGAGGGGATTTTCGGGGAGATTTTTTTCTGGCATCCATATCGCTATCCCAGGGTATCGGCATCACCGTCTCCGTCGTTGCCTGTATTCTGCTGATCAAACTGTCAAAGTCTGCCAATGGCAACCGTTAAATACCATACAGTTGAACAAGATCTTCACAGGTGTGATGTTAAGCATATACCGCGGTTGATCCTGATCTGCGGAGATCCGTATCTGGTCAGACGATCCTTGGATATTGTCAACACCTTTCTGATCCAGACCTTTGGAAAACAGACAATGATCGAATTCATTGACGGCATGGTTACACCGCTGGGCGATATTATTGAACAGGCCTTGACCTTCTCATTGCTGCCATCTAAAAAGATTATGGTCGTTAAACAGATTCCATTGTTTCAAACAGATACCACGGCCGCTGTCCGGTATGGTTCGTCTGAATCGGATCGCCTGTCTCAATTTTTTAAAGACGGATGGCCAAACGAACACATACTTGTATTTACAACCGGCCAGGGGGATAAAAGAAAAAAGATATTCAAATCCTTTTCAAAACACGGAATGGTCATTGACTGCAATGTTTCCACCGGTGCGAGAAAGGCGGATCAGGATGAACAGTGGGCAGTGATGCAGCATGTGGCAAAAGAAACGCTTGATAAAAACGCCAAGCAGATGGGTTCATCCGCCCTGAGAACGTTATATGAACTCACGGGATTCAACCCGGATCAGTTCGCCCGGCATCTTGAAAAGTTGTCGGTTTATGCGGGAGAACGGAATCGAATCACAGATACGGATGTAACCACCTTGATTGTGAGGGAAAAAAAAGATCCTATTTTTAATCTGACCAATGCATTAATGGAAAAAGACGGAAAAGCATCTGTTTTTTATTTAAATTCCCTTGTAAAAAGCGGGTTTCATGCCTTGCAGATTCTAAAATCACTGGAGAATCTGTTTCGAAAACTGATCAATGTTTCGGAATTTTTAAGCAAAACCTTTCCGGAACCGGTTCATATCCGCCGGATGACCTTTAATCAATTTAAGCAGAGTATATTGCCCCGCGCTGTTCAGGCCGATGAAAAAAATATTCAGCAATTGAATGACAGGGAGACATTTTTAACCGGAACATCACCAAAGAAAAAAGATCTTCCCACTGATTTTTTGCTGGCACCGAATCCAAAAAATGCATATCCTGTTTTTCAGGTGTTTCAAAAATCCGAAAATTTCGATTTGGCTGAATTATGCAGTGTTCTGATCTTTTTAAGCGACCTGGATTATCATCTTAAAACGTCCCATATGGATGCCGTAACACAGATTGAACATTTTATCATCAAGCTATGCAATAAAGGAGGGTTTGTTTATGCCCAGGAAAACCAAGATCGTTGCTACCATCTCTAATTTAAATTGTTCGCCTGAGTTTATCGACGGATTGTTTCATGCCGGTATGAATGTGGTTCGCCTGAACACCGCTCACATGACCCACGACGATGCCCTTGAAGTGATAGTAAATACGAGAAGTGTCTCTGAAAAAATCGGGATTTTACTGGATACAAAAGGACCTGAAATCAGGACCTGTGACAGCGATACTCCTTTGACCGTCCATCATGGCGATACCATCCGCCTCATGGGAGCGCCCAATGAAAAATCCAGGGAAGATCTGATCTGCGTATCTTATGAGAATTTCGTAAAAGATGTCCCGGTGGGCAGCTCCATTCTCATTGATGATGGAATGATTGCCCTGGCCGTTATGGAAAAAAACGAAACATACCTGGGCTGTCATGTTGAAAATGACGGGGTGATCGAAGCCCGGAAAAGTCTGAATATTCCGGCTGTTCACGTCACCCTGCCGGCGTTGAGCGAAAAGGACAAAGGGTTTATCGAATTTGCAGCCGAACAGGATCTTGATTTCATTGCCCATTCCTTTGTCAGAAATAAAGATGATGTGATCGCCGTACAGGAAATTCTTGACCGGAAAAAATCTTCAATAAAGATAATCGCTAAAATTGAAAACAATGAAGGGGTCAAAAATCTGAATGAAATTTTAGACCATTGTTACGGCATCATGATTGCCCGTGGGGATCTGGCGGTTGAAATTCCCACGGAACAGATTCCTCTGATTCAAAAACAGATCATTCAGACCTGCATCGAAAAAAGACGGCCGGTTATCGTGGCCACCCAGATGCTGCATTCAATGATCGAATCGCCCCGGCCGACGCGGGCGGAAGTCTCTGATGTGGCCAACGCCTGTCTGGACCATGCCGATGCCCTTATGCTTTCAGGAGAGACCGCTTACGGGAAATATCCCGAAGTGTCGGTCCGCACCATGGCCAGCATTGCCCAGGAAGTGGAAGATAAAAAAAGCTCGTTTATGGACGTCCCTTACTCTATTCAAAACAAGGTGACCGCCTATCTAGCCAAAGCGGCGGTAAAAGCATCCCTCAGATTGAATACAAAAGCCATCATTGCCGACTCTCTGACCGGAAAATCGATCCGGGCATTATCCGCTTACCGGGGTGACAGCCCCATTTATGCCCAGATATATGACAGAAAAGTCATGCGCCAGCTATCCCTCTCCTTTGGTGTGTTTGCAAGCTTTATTCCCCTGGGGCTGTCCAGTTCGGATCCGATTCAGATGGCCATCTGCCGGCTGATAGACGAAAGACAGTTTAAACCTGAAGATTTGATCATTGTTCTGGCCGGCAGCTTCGGGCCTAGGCACGGGGCATCCTTCATTGAAATCAGCAACGCAGAAAAATTTCGGCAGAACTGTCTGATCATGGAGAGAAAATAAAGGAATTTCAGTTGTCAAAACCCTGTTTGTATTTGCAAGCAGGGTTGGGCGGACAGCCGGATGGGCCTTTCGAGAGGGATAAATTCAGATACAGCTATAAAATATACGGGACTTTAAGATTATAGGACTTATAGACAACAAAGGTTTCAACTGAACCAACGCCTTCAATTTTGGACATTTCCTCTGTGTAAAATTCAAGAAGCCCAAACCCTTTTTTAAACAATACATTAACAAGCAGATCATATCGACCCGTGACGACGCTGACGGAAACCACCCCTTTGAGTTTGGAAATTTCCCGGCCTTTTTCAACCAGGTTCATTCCAGACAATTTGATACCAATGATGACCACCCGATGGCCCGGGATTTTACCAGGGTCAACAAGGCCGCAAATTTCCAATACATTTTCTTCCTGCAGCTTATTTACCCTGGATCGGACGGTATTTTCGGTAATGGAAAGTTTATCTGCAATTCTTTTAAACGATTTTTTTCCTTGCTTCAATTCCCGGATAATATCAATATTGGTGTCGTCGATTTTCATGGGGTCTCCGTGCAGGTCATACCGAGTTTACGTCGTGTGAAGAAACTCAAACATAAAACAATTAATTATTTCACAGGGGGTTGAACTTTAAACTCGGTCATCTTGTACAACAGAGTCTTATAGCTGATTTTCAGTATTTTTGCTGCCCGGGATCGGTTCCAGCCCACTTTTTCAAGAACAAAGGTGATCACTTCTTTTTCAACCCGGTCAGAAGCTAATTTTTTAATCTTTTTTAGGGAAATATCTTCAAACAGCTTATCAGAAGAGGTGGAAAGATCGACAAACTCGGAAATAATGCTGACTCTGTCTGTTGGAAACTCGTGGTGATCCAAGGGATTAAACTCACCGGCATGGGTTTCACCGGAATTGGATTGTAGAGCATCTGTCTTTTCTTTGGGCAGTTCCTGAAATATTTTTTCCCAGGAGCTGATTACCATCTGCTTTTTGATACAGTTTTGCAACTGCCGAACATTACCGGGCCAGGAATAATTACACAGTTTTTCAAGCGTATCTGCATCGGGTTTGCTGCCTTGACTTTCCGGTATTTCGGATTTGTATAATCGATAGTAATATTCAACCAGGGACGGAATATCTTCCCGTCTTTCGCGCAACGGCGGAATATCGATTTTAATAATGTTCAGACGGTAGAACAGATCTTCTCTAAACGTCTTATTGGATATGGCCTCTTCAAGATTGTGGTTGGTTGCCGCAATCACCCAGACATCTGTTTTAAATTCCTGATCAGAGCCAAGTGGCGAAAATTCACCGCTTTGAAGAACGTGAAGCATCTTTGACTGAAGCGCCAGGGGCATGTCTCCGATTTCATCTAAAAACAACACCCCTTTGTCTGCTGTTTGGAATTTTCCGGGCCGCTTTCGGTGAGCACCGGTAAAAGCCCCTTTTTCATACCCGTACAATTCACTTTCAAGCAGTGTTTCGGGTAAGGCGGCACAATTAATTTTTACAAAGTTTTTATCTGACCGCACGCTTTCCGTGTATAAGCTTTGAGCCACGACTTCTTTTCCCACACCGGTTTCGCCTGTGATCAATACATTTAAACAGGTGTTTGCAACATGGCTAATCAATTCTTTGATTTTAAGGATCGATTTACTGACGCCGATTAAAGGTGTGCTCATAATTATATCTTATTTTTTTTGTTTTCAGTCTTGCGTCCGACAAGTTCGGAAACAGTATTTTCGATTTTGAACAGATCAATGGGTTTGAATAAAACAACATCTGCTTGCGCTTCAGAGGCAAGAGCGCCGGGCTGATCGCCATATCCTGTCATGGCGATGATTTTCAGGTGGGGATACTCTTTTTTAACAATGGCTATTAATCCGACACCGCTGATATTGGGCATGACCAAATCGGTGATCAGGCAATCAAAATGATAGGATTCATCTCTCAATAGCTTCAAGGCGGCAAACCCGTCTATTGCCGTTTTAACTTCATATCCCAATGAATTAAAAAATTCATAAAAGGTAGATAAAATGTCTTCATTGTCGTCAACAATCAAGAGCCTTGACGGATCAGCCATTGTGAGCCTCGTTTTTCGAATTGTTTGTGTATCCGTTACTTTCTTTATAATAGAATCGTTTCACCTGGCAAGGAAAAAATCAAAAAATTACGAAATTGTCAACATTAAATAAAATACGAAAGCGATATGTAAATAAAGAAGAGCAAAACAAAGGTAAACCCCGATAAACGGTTAATGCCGTTTTGACGATATGCGATTCCACCGAGAACAAAACAGATAAATAACATAAAAGGAAATTGGAACAGATGCAGGCCACTGTCAATCGTCATGGGATTAAACAACCCGACAGTACCCATAACCAGGCAGATGTTAAACAGGTTTGATCCCACTACATTGCCCACGGAAATATCGCTTTCGCCTTTTGATGCGGCAACCGCTGAAGTGGCGAGTTCGGGCAGGCTGGTGCCCAGCGCCACCACGGATATTCCGATAAAGGTCTGGGATAAGCCGATTTTCGTCGCAATAACGATTGCCTCTTTAACAACGAAATGGGCACCGAAAGCAAGCATGGCGATTCCGATGCCTATATAAAATGTATTTTTTAAAACAGAGATCAATGAGATCTCTTTTTTGGCATCGTTGCCCGATTTATCTTTGGCAGTTATAATACCGTAAATCAGGAAGACGGCAAGCAGACCGAGCAGGATGATTCCATCCATCCGATCGATATCGTTGTCTATGCACAGAAACCAGAAAACAGCTGAAATGATAAACAGAAAAGGAAGATCAATACGTGTGATTTGTCTTTTGATATCTATGGGCCGGATGGCGGCACTGATCCCCAGAACCAGCGCAATGTTGATGACGTTGCTGCCTAAAATATTTCCAATGGAGATACCACCCGATCCTTTTAAAGCGGCAACCAAAGAGACCAGCAGTTCGGGTGCGGAGGTGGCAAATGAGACAACGGTCAATCCGATAATTACCGGACGAACCGCAAACATGATTGCCGTATTAACCGACCCTTCGACCAGGGCCCATGATCCGGCGTAGAGCAAAAAGATCCCGATTGTAAGAATACAAATTTGTAATAACACTTAATTTTTCCGGGTTATACGATTTTTGTTAAGGTTCTTGCCTAAATTTAAAATTAATATTATAAGGCGTGCATAATATAGCAGGTTATGAAATTTATCAATACGATATTTACACGATTGAGGAAGGCCTAATGAAAAAGAGCGTTATACAAAGTACGGGAATGTTTGTCCCGCCCAATATAGTTACCAACCATGATCTTGAGGGGTTCATGGATACATCTGATGAGTGGATCCGAAAGCGTACCGGAATCGAGCAGCGGCACTGGATCGATTCCGATAAAGTGACCGGGGCATCGGACTTGGGTTTTGAGGCAGCCAAACGCGCATTGGATCAGGCCGGATGGACGCCTGAGGATATTGATTTTATAATCTTTGCAACCTTGAGTCCGGATATCATGTTCCCCGGCCCCGGTTGTCTTTTGCAGGCAAAACTGGGTCTTGATTCAACCCCGGCCCTGGATATCCGGCAACAATGTACCGGTTTTCTATACGGACTTGCAACAGCGGATGCATATATTAAAACAGGGCTTGCCAACAGAGTTTTGCTGGTGGGCTCGGAAGTCCATTCCTCCGGTCTTGATAAATCCACCCGCGGCCGGGATGTAACCGTTATTTTTGGTGACGGCGCTGCAGCCGTCTGTATCGAAGGTGTCGAAACCCAGGCGGATGCCGGACTTCTTGCCACTTCACTCCATGCGGACGGCAACTATGCCGAAGCGCTGATGACCGAGTTGCCGGCATCAAAATTTCCACAGCGGATGATTCCGGGGCTCGATATTGACGATGCCCGCTATTATCCGGTGATGGACGGACCTGCTATTTTTAAAAAGGCCGTGAAAATGCTGCCGAAGGTGATCAATGAATCTTTGGAAAAAGCAGGGATGGATCTGGATCAGATTGATCTGATTATTCCGCATCAGGCCAACCTGCGAATCAATCAGGCATTGGGTCAATACCTGAAAATCAGCGATGACAAGATCTTTCACAATATCCAGAAATACGGTAATACCACTGCCGCAAGTATCCCTCTTGCTCTGCACGAAGCTGTTGAACAGGGTAGAACCGGAAAATCCGGAGATACGGTTTTATTTGTCGGCCTTGGAGCCGGGCTTACCTGGGGCAGCATCATTTACCGTTATTTATAATTCACCCTTAAATAAGGTATCCAGATAGAACCGGGTTGCCGGATCAGGAATGTCAAAACCGAGATTTGCATCCCGGTTTTTTGCCTCCATTTCTCTGCGAATTTTTGCAGCAAGCACTTTGCCGAGCTGTACACCAAACTGATCAAACGGGTTGACACCCAATAAAAACCCTTCGTATACGGTTCGTGCTTCGTAAAACGAGAGCAGCATGCCGATACTTTTCGGTGATACATCATTGATCAGTATGGTTGAGGACGGCCGGTTGCCGGTAAAGGATTTGGCCGGATCAGGGTCGTCCTTCCCAACAGCAAGAGCCCGGGCCTGGGCAATCATGTTCGCCCACAGTTCCTGGTGGTTGTAGACGCCTTTGGATTTGACCTGTTTGTTCGTAAATACTGGCCGAACGATACCGATAAAATCTATGGGAAAGGGGCTTCCCTGATGGGCCAACTGAAAAAACGAATGCTGTGCATTGGTTCCGGGTTCGCCAAAAATAATTGAGCCAGTGGGATACCCAATGGTCTTCCCATCCCGTGTGACAGTTTTTCCCAGGCTCTCCATATTGAGCTGCTGAAAATGGGGGGCCAGCTTTGACAGGGCTGAGGCATAAGGAATAATTCCTTGAGTCGGATAGTTTAAAAAGTTCGAATTCCACACGGCAATTAAGGCTGCTGTCAACGGAATATTGGTCGCTTCGGGCTGATTTAAGGCGTGCTGATCCATCTGGTGGCAGCCGGATAAAAACCGGTTAAACGATTCAAACCCGAACGACAGGCTTAGCGGAAGTCCTCCCACGGCGGATGAGACCGAGTAGCGGCCGCCGATGAAATCAAACATGTGAAAGGATGCCAGAACCGGATTATCCGGGTTGTCTCCCGGGCTGCCTTTGGCTGTGATTGTTACCAGATGGTCGTCAGGTTTCAGGCCATTTGAATCTAAAAATGCCAGGACCTGGTTGAGATTGGCCATGGTTTCCGTGGTGGTATAGGACTTGGAAATCACTACCCACATACAGGTTTCAGGTTGAATCTGCTTTATGACCTGACCAAAATTATCAATGTCGACATTGGGAAGAAAATGGAGTTTTATTTTGGGGTCCATGCTGTAACTCATGGCCTGGTAGACAAATTCACACCCCAAATACGACCCGCCGATACCGACAATAACGGCATCGGAAAAGGCTTTACCCGTGGTGCTGCACACGGCTCCGGAATGAACCTGATGCGAAAACGCACCTATTTTCTCGTTGACCTGCCTTAATTGCTTTAAAATATTCGTGCCGTCTAAATCCAGTTTGTTTCGCGACATATCCCGGGTTGCCGTATGCAGAACAGCCCGGTCTTCCGTGCAATTGATCCGCTCTCCGTTGACCATTTTTGAAAACCATTGCCTGGCACGGGTCTGTTTTGCCAAATCGATCAATGCCTGTTTGACATCTGCATCCAGCCGCTGTTTTGAAAAATCATAAAAAAAGCGGTCCATGGACAATGAAAACCGATGAAATCGATCGTCTTCCTGAATCAGATGTTTTAAATGATATTCGGATGATCGTTTAAACCGGTTTGATAGATTATTTAAAACAGCATACGCCTCTTGTTGATTTAAACGAAATTGTTTCATTGTTACTCCGGGAAAAAGTTATGAAAAACTGTCCTGATCATACGTCAAACATTTCAACGGGGTCAAGTTTTCATTTAATTCGCTAAACATGAAAATATCTTGACAAGTGCCGGGTTCGGCCTTTAATTATACGACCATGGACCATTCAATAATTAAGGCCTTGATAAAAAAAGGGGTAACCATACCGAACCCGGAATCGGTTAATATCTCTTCCGATGTGGACCCCCGGAGAATCTCGGCAGAAAACGTCACCCTGTTCAGCGGTACCAAATTATTCGGTAAACAAACTCTGATCATGGCGGGTTCGAAAATCGGGTATGAGTCACCTGTGACCCTTGAAAACACAATTGTGGGCAAAGACTGCAACCTGAAAGGCGGATTTTTCAGGGATGCCGTTTTTGCAGGAAATAACAGTTTTGGCTCCAATGCCCATGTCCGGGAAGGGACTATTTTAGAAGAGCAGGCCAACGCTGCCCATACGGTGGGGCTCAAGCAGACGATTCTATTCCCCTTTGTAACCCTTGGCAGTCTGATCAATTTTTGTGATTGTTTCATGGCCGGCGGAACCAGTCGCGAGAATCACTCTGAGGTCGGGTCTTCATTTATCCATTTTAATTACACACCCAACCAGGATAAAGCCACGGCTTCATTAATCGGTGATGTCAGTAAGGGTGTGATGCTTGATTCCAAACCCATTTTTCTGGGCGGGCAGGGGGGGATTGTCGGCCCTGTAAGGATTGGCTACGGTAATATCAGTGCTGCCGGTTCGATTATCAGAAAAAATGAATTGGGCCGGGACCGGCTGATCCTCGGTGGTGCCTTTAAAGATATGTCCATACCCCGGAAATACGGGGTCTATAAAAATGTAAGCCACATTTTTAATAATAATATTATTTATATTGCCTCTCTAATCGGTCTTAATGCCTGGTATAAAAACGTTCGGCCGATGTTTTCTTCTGATTTTTTCTCAAAACAGCTGGTCGTTGGAATGCAGGAAACATTGTCTGTTTGTATCAACGAGCGAATTCATAGATTCAACATATTTTGTAAAAAATTAAAAACATCCAGGGATATTTTGAGTACAGCGTCAAAATCATACCCGGTTGTCGCCACGCATGACACTGCAATTAAGAAGGGGGAGACGGCATTAAAGGTATTTAAACGCCAACTTTCCGACCACAGCCTTTCAGATCCGGGTATCCGGTTTCTTCGGATCATCGAGAATAAAATAAAAACTGATGACCAACCCTATATTCAAACCATACAAGATCTTTCGCCGAAGGAAAAAGAGATCGGCACCCACTGGCTCCGGGAAATTGAACAGTCCATAATCAAACAATTAATTATTTAATTTTAGAGAAAATCATGGGAACCTTATTTGGAACAGATGGCATCAGGGGCAAAGCAAATTCATACCCGATAACCTGTGACATTGCAATGAAAACGGGCAGGGCAGTTGGAAAGTTTGCGCGAAAAAACGGTTTTGACACGGTTATAATCGGAAAAGACACGAGAATATCGGGTGATATGTTGGAAGCTGCCGTTGCCGCAGGTGTCGCCTCTTCAGGGGCAACCGCATTGCTGGCGGGAGTGATCCCCACACCCGGCGTGGCCTTTCTTTGTTCGGAAAAGGGAACAACAGGGGCAGGTGTCGTGCTGTCCGCTTCCCATAATCCGTATGAAGACAACGGTATCAAAATTTTTAAACATGGCGGGATTAAACTCACAGACGACGAAGAAGCAGAGATTGAAAATGAAATTTTAAATACAGAGGCAGACAAAGGCCATTCCTCTGAAGTCGGAAAAATTATTTCCATTGCAGATGCAAATAAACAATATGCAGCTTTCCTGTTGAATACGCTTCCTGATACTATGTTGGAAACGTTAAGGAAAAAAAAGATTAAGATGATCGTTGACTGTTCAAACGGTGCTGCTTTCCATGTCTCTTCGCTTGTCTTTAATCCGGATCTCTTTGATGTCGGTTTTATCTACAACCAGCCGGATGGAAAAAATATCAATAAAAATTGCGGGTCTCAACACACCCAGGTTTTACAGGAAAGAGTAAAAAAAGAGCAGGCAGATATTGGACTGGCTTTTGACGGAGATGCAGACCGTTTGATTGCTGTCGATGAAACCGGCCTTGAAATCAGTGGTGACAGAATACTGGCGATCTGCTCCAAATTTGCATTAAATCAAAATCATCTTCCCAACAATATAGTTGTAAGCACAATTATGAGTAACGTTGGGTTGACCGAATGCCTGGATCTATTGGGTATTACCCATATTAAGGCAGGGGTTGGAGACCGAAAAGTACTTGAAGAGATGAAATCATCCAATGCGATTATCGGGGGCGAGGATTCCGGACATATGATCTTTTTAAGATACCATTCCACCGGGGATGGTATTTTGTCAGCACTTCGATTATTGGAGGTGATGGTTGAAACAGGCGAGTCGTTGTCAAAGCTTGCTTCAATTATGACCGTTTATCCCCAGGTCTTGAAAAACGTTGAGGTGGACGCTTCCAGACCCGATTTTACGGCAATCGCTCCCATCGCTGAAACCATTGACCGGGTGGAAAAAAAATTGGGAGATAAAGGACGGGTTTTAATTCGATACTCAGGGACGCAACCGCTGTTACGGGTCATGGTAGAAGGGCCGGATAAAGATCAAACCATGGTTTTTTGTGATCTCATTTGCAGGTCGATCAAAGAAAATTTGTAATTATTTAGAATGGATTAAGTAAGCTTGAGAAGACAAAAAGGCTGTGATTATCTAATCACAGCCTTTTTAATGTTTAGTGGATTTTATTGATTAATCCCTGGCTACTCCAACCAAGTGGAGAAGATGGACAAATAAACCCATAAAATCAAGGTAGAGGCTTAATGCACCGACAATAGCTCCTTTTCGAACCATGGCGCCCGTTGCGTTATCCGGCATGGTGTACGCCATATTCTTAAGTTTTTGGGTGTCATAAGCGGTCAAGCCGGTAAAAATAATAACGGCGATACAGGAGATCAGAGTCTGAATCATGGTGCTGCCGACAAAAATATTGATGATAATGGCGATAAATACACCGATCAATCCCATCATTAAAAACTGGGCCATGCCGGTCAGGTCTTTTTTAGTGACCATGCCATAGATACTGGCACTGATAAAGGTTGCTGAACAGATGAAAAAGGTCAGTGCAATGGAAGAAGCGGTGTATACCAGAAATATAGGCGCCAAAACCAGCCCGTATAAGACGGCCAGTAAAGTATAAAGGCCTGTTGCCGTAGATGCCTGCATTTTATTTACCCGGGCAGACAAAAAGCCGCACAGAAAAATCATACCGATAAACAGAATGATGGGCATCATGCGGTTTGCAAAAACAATGCTTAAGATCGCTTGGTTGGTAGAAACATAAAAGGATGTCAATCCGGTTAAAGCCAAGCCGATGGCCATCCAGTTATATACGCTGCGGATAAAAGTATTGGTTTTAGTAATTGCAGCGCTTTGTGACAAAGAAGAATACGCGTTCATTTTTTCCTCCGGTTAATGGTTATTTTTCCAGTAATATAACATGAAAGGGCAGGATTTCAAGATTATAATTTGATTATATCGTTATTTGGAGGGCCGTTTGATTCACTCCTTAAAAAGTTTACATAATATATATTATCGGACCTTGTTCAAGTGTGGACGCTGTTCAAGAGAAACAAACCGGTGAATACGGATTTATCGGAAAAATCCCACGAGATCTGTGGAGAATCATAGTTCATCTCTGAGTTATTAAAACGTATTGAAAATGAAACCTTTGGCTTTATTAAGCTCTCTTGGTGATAGTCCAATTACAGATATTGAAGCGGCTTGGGTTGCTGAAGCTGAACGAAGATACGAGGGCTACAAAAAAGTTAACCGGCCCGGAATTCCAGCAAATCAGGTGTTTGCTGAAGCAGATCTGATTTTAAGATGAATTTTTACAGGCCATTCGATTTTACAAGGATTGTCAAAGCTTTTAGTGAATCCTTTTGATTGGCCATAAAAGTCTGTTATTCAAAAAGAGGAAGGAGGGTATGCGCCCTCCTCCGACTCAATGAAAATATCGATTATTTGTTTCAGAAAAAATGCTATTGATGTTGCATTTGACTGACCATTTCTTGCATTCCTTCCACAGGAGCACCCAATGCATCGGCCATTCGATCCATGAAATTAAAAATGGCTGTGATTGCGATTGTTTCGAAAATTTCCGGATCGCTGCATCCCTGGTCTTTTAAACCCTGAATGGTTCCTTCATGAATTTTATGCGAATTTTCTGTTGTCATTTTTGCCAGACCAAGCAATTTTTTTACTTTGTCATCTATAAGAGACGAGCCGTCAATATCATCAAGAATAGATTTGACCTGATCCTGAGTAAATCCCTGCGCCATGACCATGGCGCTATGAGCGTCCACTCAGTAAGCACACTTATTGAGTTTTGATACATAAGCGGCAATCAGCTCTTTTGTTGTTCTGGGTAATTCATGATCTTCAACCATCAGCCGGTTAATATAATTGACGATGGGCTCCACAAGATCGGGCCGCATGCTCTGGGCCACAAAAACTTTTGGAACCATTTGGAACATGGATGTCAGGGTTGTGTAGGCGTCCTGAAGTTGACCCGTGGCATTTTCAGGTTCTGTTACTGGGAAAAAATAACTCATGATTGTAAACTCCTTTTTGTTGTGTTTTCAACTTTATTCCATTTTACGGACCCGTGATCTGATAATCAGTAACAATTGTTACAAGGATATAAAAATCTATTCAATCAAGGATCTGGATAGGAATATCGTTTTCAAATCCTTCCCATGAAGTGCCATCCTCATATGAAAATAAGAGGTAATCATAATAGTTCAATACTCATGGAGGTATCCATCCCAGTATACGGTACTGGCCTGTAACGGGTTGAATTAATCACATCAGAAGCTTAATATCTGTTATTTTTCTTTTTTATTAGCACACGACACAGCTTATATAACCGTGCTAACTCATTAAAGTAACAACTTGTTACTTAGAAGGTATTAACAGGCAGGGAAAGATTGAGTTTTCCGTTATGTTTTTTGTAACCGAACCGATCCATCGTTCAAAGATCGCGGCTTTTTCACTTGAGCCTAAAACGATCATGGACGCCTGGTATTCTTTGGCAGCTTTTTCAATCTCTTTTTGCGGATCTCCCACGTAAACGTGGGGGCGGGTACGAATGCCGAAGCTTTCAAATTCGTCGGCAAGATCATCCAGTCGTTTTCTTTCTGATTTTCGGACCGTTTGAACTTCATGGCTATCTTTACCTTTAAGAGTATTCTCATTGAGGACATGCATGATGTGCAGTTCTTTGACAACCTCTTTAAGACCTTTTATATAGTTCGCAGCTTTTTCGCCCGAATCCCCCCAGTTATTGGCAAACAACGGCCGTTCAAATATTTTTTCAGGAACGATATTGTCTTCCGTCATATGTTTAAAAACCAGAACCGGCACCGTGGTCCTGCGAATCAGCTCCATCACATCAGAACCTGAATATAATTGTTTCATAACACCTTTATGAGACCGGCCGATGACGATCAGGTCAGGTGTTTCTTTTTCAACCACATTTAAAATTTCAGGAATTAGATTGGCAACTTCAATATAGGCACCCACTTCCATGCCCTGTTCAAAAAGACTTTCAGCCCAGTCGATAAAACGAATGTTAGCTGTTTCCTTAAGTTTGACCTCTTCTTCTTTAAGATATCCCGCGCCCCGTTTCATGGCAACTTTCTCTTTTTCAATCACATTGAGAAAAACAACGTGTTCCAAAGCTGATTTTCTAAGACTTAACAGAGAGTTGAGTGCGTCATAACAAAGCCCTTCAAATTTTGTTACGAAAAGCAGTTTTCTAATCTTCATTATCCCTCCAATCCCGATACCTTGCGAATAATTTCAGCCAATTTTAAGTCTGACTGCTGAGGCAAGTTCTTCCGGTTCAACCGGTTTTTCAAGATAGACATCCGGTTCCGGTATCTGGCCGTCAAACTTTTCCAGCGCCTTTTGTGATTTAAGAAATGAACGAAGCGATATTCCGGTAAACATAATTACGGGTATTTTTTTAAACCTGTCATCGGTTTTCAGTTTATGGTACATCCGAATACCGCTGCCCCGAGGCATCAGAACATCCAGAATCACAAGGTCGGGTGATTTTTTTTCAATCAGTTCCATGCCTTCAATCCCGTCTTTTGCAACCAAAGGCGTATACTCGTTTTCTTCCAGAACCGTGACTGCAAATGATCTGACATCCTGATCATCATCTACCACAAGAACTTTTTTATTCATAATTTATCCCTCCTAGATAACATTAATCACTCCGATCCGATTTTCATCCTTTGTTCCTGGTTTTCATTAAATCGTTTTTTTGGCCTGTTATCTTAGAAGAAAATAAAAGTTACCAGAATAAAAGGCGGGATTAAAAAAACAATTGCATACTTAAGGATATAACCAAAAAAACTGGGCATATCCACTCCGGACTCGGCTGCAATGGAGCGTACCATGAAATTCGGGGCATTCCCGATATAACTGCAGGCACCAAAAAAGACCGCACCCGTTGATATCGCCTGCAGATAAATGGCATTTTCCGTCATCAGCAGCGGAACAGCCTGGGTGTCTGAAATGTCGGAATAGAAACTGCCCAGAGCCGTATTAAAAAAGGTCAGATAGGTCGGGGCATTATCCAGAAATGCAGACAGTATTCCAGTGACCCAGAAATACTGAGTCGGCGTCTGAACGGCATTGATTAAAAATGCAAAGGCCCCTTCCGGTCCCGACTTGAGCAGGAGCAGGCAGGGGATCATGGTTATAAAAATACCGATGAACAAATAGCCTACTTCTATAATTGGAAACCAAGAAAACTCGTTTTGCTCTCTCAGTTCGGTGGGGGTAAAATAGAGTGAGGCAATGCCGAGGAAAATCAGTGTGATATCTCTGATCCAGTCCTGTGCTGCCCGGTGAATTCCAAAGGTTGTGACCTCCCCTAGATTGGCCAATCCGCTGAATAATACGGCACCGACAACACCGCCTAGAAATATGAAATTATAAACACCAACAATGCGAAGCGGCTGCTTTTCACCATCGTCCGGCGGAACGGTCTTCTCTTTTTTGTAATAATAGGAGTCCAGTAAAAAATAGATGATGATTAAAAATGTTGAGACAAACAGCATATGATTCAAAATATTCAACGTCCAGAAAAAGCTGACGCCTTGCAGAAACCCCAGAAACAACGGCGGATCACCCAGTGGCGTCAGCGAGCCGCCGATATTGGCCACCAAAAAGATAAAAAAGACCACCATGAATGTCTTGTTTTTGCGATGGGCGTTGGCTCGTAAAAAAGGCCGGATCATCAGCATGGCAGCACCGGTTGTGCCCATCCATGAAGCAAGAAGCGTTCCCACCAGGATAATGCCGGTATTCACGATAGGGGTTCCCCGCAAGGTTCCTTTCAGCAGGATACCACCGGATATGGTAAACAATGCCCATAAAAGAATGATAAAAGGGACGTAGTCGGCCAGGATAATGTGAAGGATTTCATGAATGGCGATTCCTTTATAAACGTATATAAAAGGAATGGCAAAAGAGGCAGCCCAGAAAAAAGATATTTTTCCAAAATGATGATGCCAGATATTACCGGCAATCAGCGGAAGAAAGGCAATGGACAACAACATGCAGGCAAACGGGATGCAGGCTAAAAGCGGCAATTCCTTTCCAAGGTCAACGTGGCCGTGGGCATCGCCGCCATGACCATGGCTTTTATCTCCGGCATGTCCGGTTTCATTACCATGTGTATCATTAAGCACCCGGGTTTCAGACGATGGGGGATTGTCCGAATGGTCAGTGGCCTTATCTGCTGCCGGGCTCATACATGGAATGGAAATTAACAATAAACAGAAGAATAGTAACCATGATACCTTTTGGACTCTCATTGAAGCTCTCCCTCCTGAGTTGAGCGGTTCAGTCTTTTCTGCCGTTCTAACGTCTGTGGAACAGATCAACAATTATTGCTGAAATGATTTTTTACTTGGATTTAGTCTGGTCATCGATCAAATCCACATAGTGACTAATTGATTTTCAATCAAATGTCAAGGTGTCATATACCTACTTTTATACCCGGTGCGAAATCGGTATAGATTAAGAGAGATTAGGGTTAAAAATAATAGAAATCATCCTGCCCGATCATATTGCTGAACTAACGACAAAGAGATTTGTCTCCCAGGTTCCCATGCAGATGAGCAGTTACCAAAAAGCGTGAGATTTTTATCCTCGGATAAATGGCTTTTACACCTGCCCTGTTTTTATTATTTTACACAGGGTGTCATAATCATAAAATTTAATTACGTATGATTTTTCATTATTTCTTTACACGATTTTCTGATATTGATAAGTCTGTGTTCGTATAGACCCGGATAATAAATCTATTATGTTCTAAAAACGAAACCAATGCAAGAAAACTCTATGAACTTGGGATAAATCTATGGTTAGAGTCGTTTATCGTTGGCGTGTTCCGTCGGAAAATTTTGAGGCGTTTAAAAAAATATGGCGCACCACAACCAACAATATCCATAAGTCAGTTACCGGTGCACTTGGCAGTTTCATGCTGAGATCTTTCGAAAATTCCACGGAGGTGATTACCATAGCCAAATGGGACTCATTGGAATCATGGGAAAACTTTTGGGGAAATAAAAATCCGATAGAAATGGAAGCGATGAGTAAGTTGGCAACACGTATTTCCGCGGAAGCTTTCGAAGAAATTGAAGACCATACAAAGATCAGGGCAACATAATTTTTTAAGCTTTTATTTGATTAAAAATCGTCTCATTGCAGATATTTGTTTTGTCGCCTTCAAATTGTTTAGGCTAAGCGGCATTTTTCGGGCAGGTCGATGCCTGCCCGGTCGTGTTTTTGACTTTAACCGATCAGGATGCAGCAGTGAGATGTCTGTTCACTTCATCCCAATTAATGATCTCAAAAAAGGCATTAATATAATCTGGCCGGCGGTTCTGGTATTTGAGGTAATAGGCATGTTCCCAGACATCCAGGCCAAGTATAGGCGTTTTTCCGGCACTGATGGGACTGTCCTGGTTGGGAGTGGTCATGATGGCCAATTTGCCCTGGTCCATGGTGAGCCATGTCCAGCCGGAGCCGAAGAGCAGAGCCGCCTTGTTGGAGAATTCAGACTTAAAGGTATCAAAGTCGCCAAAATCTCTCTTAATGGCCGCTTCGATTGTGCCACCGAATGCCACGTCCTTTTTGAGAAGGGGCCAGAAAAAACTGTGGTTGGAGTGGCCGCCGCCGTGGTTTCTGACGGCTGTACGGATCTCTTCAGGTACCTTTGTCAGGTCTGAGATCAGTTCATTAGCGGTCAACTCAGCCAGAGAATCATTCCCTTTAAGGGCGGCATTGAGTTTATCAACGTAAGTCTGATGGTGTTTGGTATGGTGAATTTCCATTGTTTTGGCATCAATGAAAGGTTCAAGCGCGTCATAGTCATATCCAATGGATGGTAATTGATGTGTCATGAGGATTTCCTCCGTATATAAAGACGCAGACAAGATCTGCGGGTGAGGGTTAAACTTAATCCAAGCCGATTTGATTGAAAGCAGCTTGCATCATTAATCTTGAATAAAATTAAGCACTGGGGAATTGAAGTCAATTCGAACAAATTAAGCTAGGATACCAAAATTTAAATGACGGAACGGATGATTCTCTTCTTTTTCAGGGAAATTCGTTCAAAAAAACACAAAACCGCAACCAGGAGCCACAGTCAAAAAATAAAAAAAGACCTTCAAGGAAATCCTGAAAGCCTTTCAATGTGGTGGTCGGGACGGCAAGATTTGAACTTGCGACCACTTGTCCCCCAGACAAGTGCGCTACCAGACTGCGCTACGCCCCGAACTTCGGTTTAAAACACCGCGACTTTCTATCATCATTTTTAAAACCTGTCAAGAAATATTGCGCTTGCTCATTATTATCCCGGGCCGATAATGTTTGACCTGACCCGTGCATATAAGGTATTTTAGACAATATCATATGATATATCTAAAAAATCAAATAATTTGAGGTCGGTCATGGATAACGAAAACACTCGAACGAAATCCGTCTTTTCTTCAAACCAACCCTTAAATCAGACCATTTGCGATTACATTCTTTCTTTCCAGGCCAGGGATCCTGAGATGGCCTCTTCATCCGACCTGTTTCGTGCACTCTCCTATATGATCCGGGAGCAGATGGTTAAAAAATGGATACAGTCCCAAAAAGAGACTTACAGAGAAAAGAAAAAACGGGTCTATTATCTCTCCCTTGAATTTTTGGTCGGCAGATCCCTTGGAAACAGTCTGATCAACCTTGGACTTTTTGACAAGGTAAATCCGGTCCTTGAAGAAATGGGCTTTAATCTGGACGTCATCCGGGAAGAGGAAGAAGATGCGGCACTGGGTAACGGAGGACTCGGCCGTTTGGCCGCCTGTTTTCTGGATTCAATGGCAACCTTGAATATACCGGCTTACGGATATGGTATCAATTATGAGTACGGTCTGTTTTATCAACAGATTATTAACGGATTCCAGGTGGAAAGTCCGGATTCATGGTTGCGGTTTGGCTCGCCCTGGGAGATTGAACGGAGCAGCCCTCTTTATCCTATCCATTTTTACGGCTCTGTCCGGTCCCACACAGACACGGACGGAAAATTTGTTTCATCCTGGGAAGATACACAGACTGTCCTGGCTGTTCCCTGTGATGTTCTGGTGCCTGGATTTAAAAATGATAATGTGATCAATATGCGGTTGTGGCGGGCCAAGGCATCAAGGGAGCTTGACCTGTCCTATTTTAATCGCGGGGATTATATCGGGGCTGTAACGAGCAAGGTAAAATCCGAAACCATTACCAAACTCCTATACCCGTCAAATACAGCCAGTGAGGGCCAGGAGTTGAGATTCAGGCAGCAGTATTTTTTCGTGGCAGCCACACTCATGGATATTCTGCGACGGTACACCAAACAGAATAAAGGCTTTGACGCCCTGCCCGATCAGGTGGCCATTCAGCTGAACGATACCCATCCGGCAATCGCCATTCCCGAATTGATGCGTCTTTTGATCGATGAGTATCAGGTCTCCTGGGATCCGGCATTTGATATCTGCTGCCGGACCTTTGCCTATACCAATCATACCCTGCTGCCCGAGGCGCTGGAAACCTGGGCAGTAGACTTGATCGGCAAGGTTTTGCCACGGCACCTTGAAATTATCTATGAGATCAACTCGCGGTTCCTTTTACAGGTGGAAGCCTTATATCCGGGAGACGAAAAACGGCTTCAACAGATGTCAATTATCGATGAAAACCTGCCTCGAAAAGTACGCATGGCTCACCTGGCTTTTGTTTGCAGCCACTCGGTCAATGGGGTGGCAGAACTTCACACCAACCTGTTGAAAACCGATTTATTTAAAAATTTTCATGAATTTTACCCGGATCGTATAACCAATAAAACCAATGGAATTACCCAGCGGCGATGGTTGTTGAAATGCAATCCGGGGTTGTCTGGACTGATCAGCGAAACCATCGGAAATGGCTGGATCACCGATCTTGACCAGTTGAAACAACTGGTTGAGTATGCAAACGACCCTGAGTTTTTAAATCGGTTCTTAAAGGCCAAGCTGACCAATAAGATACGGCTTGTAAAAATTATTAAGCAGACCTGTAATATTGATGTTGATCCGGCATCCCTTTTTGATGTCCAGGTCAAACGGATTCATGAGTATAAGCGTCAGTTGCTGAATGTGCTCCATATCATCCATCTTTACAACTCAATTCTGGCAGATCCGGGTATGGATATGACCCCACGGACCTTTATTTTTGCAGGAAAGGCAGCACCGGATTATCACAAGGCCAAGCAGATCATCAAGCTGATCCACTGCGTGGCCGATGTGGTCAATACCGATAAACAGGTTGACGGCCGGATCAAAGTCGTCTTTATTCCCAATTACGGAGTTTCTCTGGCCGAGAAGATTATTCCGGCGGCAGACCTGTCTGAGCAGATTTCTACGGCAGGAACCGAAGCCAGTGGTACCGGAAATATGAAATTTGCATTAAACGGTGCATTGACCATGGGCACCCTGGATGGCGCCAATATTGAAATTCTGGAGCAGGTCGGCCCGGATAATATCTTTATATTCGGCATGGACGCTGCACAGGTCAGGATTGCCAGATCCGACCCGGGCCAATCCCCCTGGGAGATATACAACACCCGGCCGGAGATTAAAGCGGTTGTCGATTTGATACGAAGCGGCCGGTTCAGTGACGATGAGCCGTTTTTATTTCATGCACTGGCGGATGATCTGATGGAAAAAGATCGTGATCCGTATCTCCATCTGCTCGACATGAACTCTTATTTGGATTGCCAATCCCGTGCCGGACAATTGTTTAAAACCCCTTTGGAATGGCAGAAAAAAGCCGTAATGAACGTCGCCCATATGGGAAAGTTTTCCAGTGACAGAACGATTCGGGAATATGCCCGTGATATCTGGAACATACCGGTCAATTCGAAGCGTTAACGGTTCTATAGCGGTCCTTATTATTCGCTATTTTGGTGTGCCTGTTTCATCCATGGTACCCGTAAAAAAAATGATGCCAATATTGCACTAATCACGGATTTAAGTTACCATTCTGCCATGTTTAATCAGAATCAGTTAAATGCCATTGATGATGTCATCCGGAAAAATTTGATGTCCGCAGGTCTGGATGACGTTATATTTATAGATATGGCCGGAAATACCATCGCCAAGCACGATAACGGAAGATCCCGTCTTGATGCCACCGCCTTTGCCGCCTTGGCTGCCGGTAATTTTGCTGCTGTGGATGCCATGGCCAAGCTGGTTGGAGAATCTGAATTTTCACTTTTATTTCACAAGGGGGAAAAATCAAGCATTCATTTCTCCAAAGTAAATGATGAAACCCTGCTGATTGCCATGTTCAATAAAGACATCTCTTTAGGGCTGGTTCGCCTCAAAGTGGCCGATACCATCAAAAGGATCAAGACTATTTTAAGCAATGAATAATCCGGATCAGGAAAAGAAAATAATCTTGTTTTCTATTTATCGAGTTGAGGAGAAGTGATTTGGCCCTCATTAATGTTAAAACAAGAGAAGTCCAGATAAAAATTGTTTACTACGGTCCGGGGCGCGGCGGAAAAACAACCAACCTGGAGTATATCAACAACACCTATCGCAAGCAGATCAAAACAGAGATGGTCAGTTTGAAAACCCAGGATGACCGGACCCTGTTTTTTGATTTTCTCCCCTTTGACGTGGGACAGATCAAGGGCTTTGACGTGACGATTCAACTGTATACGGTTCCCGGTCAGGTGAAGTACAATGCCACGCGAAGGCTTGTTTTAAGAGGGGTTGACGGGGTGGTATTTGTTGCTGATGTCCAAAAACAGATGCGGAAGAAAAACATCGACTCATTGAATCAGCTCTATGAAAATCTTGAAACCTATAACCTGGACCTGTTCAAGGTTCCTCTTGTGATGCAATACAATAAAATCGATCTAAAGAAGACGGATATCCCGATACTGCCGTCCATGGTCCTGCAAAAGGATTTGAACAGTCTGCTTCGGGCACCGGCCTTTGAGGCCAGTGCATTAAAAGGCGGCAATGTCATCCCCACATTAAAAAAAATCATTTCAATGACCCTGGCTTCCATCCAGGAACAGGTGTTTTAAGGAGGCATTTTTGAATTCCATCCGTCAATTACCCCGAATTATTTTGTCATTAAATGATCCGTCCGATACCTCGGCATACAATCGGTTCTTCCAGGAATTAAGCCGGATTGAACGGGAAAATCCCAATTATTCCGCATTGATTTCCATTATAAAAATGATGCGATCCCTTGGTCTGTATCTAAAATCAAAAAAAGAGAACGCTTACCCGGAAACCGTTCAAGTCCTGGCCGGCCTTGAGGAAAATGCAGAACAACTGATCAGCGGTACGCATCTGGATCGAAAAGAGATATCCGATACCTTTCAGGCTGCCCTGGCATCGTTTAAAGCCGTAAAACTGAAAATCGCTTCCAGACCCGGTTTTTCAGCGGCTCAAATGGACGAGCTTAAAAGTGTGATCCTCTCCATCGAATGGGAGATTACCGACACCACGCTCTGCAATTTTGAGACCGTTATCAATGCTTTGATTTCCAAACAAAAACCCAATTCAATTTATCATTCTTTTTTAAAGATTATGTTGGGTATCGGCCGGTATATCGGAGATAAAAAAGCCGACGCTCATACCGATTCCGTCTCATTTCTGCATGCTACATTCAACGATTTTGCAGCCATTGTTCAATCGCCAGGTATGTCAGTGGATCAAAAAAAACAGATCTTTAAAGACCGAATCAACCGGTTTAAAGCGTTTAAACAGCTTATCAGCCGGTCTTCTGCAACCGTCTCTCCATCCGCTTATGACGGCGGTGTTCAACCGGCGTTATCCCACATCAAACAAAGGGTTGAAGACCGTGCCGAAACCCCGGAGCCCGGTCTCATTGAAATGCCGGATACCGATGGAGAGGCTATTTCTCCGGATGATCTTGAAGACCTTGCCCCTGCTCTTACCGGCAGAAGAGTACCGGATGCCACGGACCCGGTTTATAGAGACTCGGTTTCTACGGATAAGGATGTGATGGATGACCTGTTTACAGCCAAAGAGACCCCTGCGGATGAACTGCTTGATGCCATCCATCTGATGGATGTTCACGGGAGTCAGGACCATGCCCTTAAAATGCTGGATCGAGCTGAAGAAGATAAGGCAAACGGGATTAAAAAATTTACCCCCCAACGGGGAAATACCGAACCCATTCCGGAAATCGGAAACCGCCTGGATGAGTTTTTCGATCTGGATTCATCTAAAGATCCGGGGTCGGGTCAACCGTCTGATCAGGAGATTGAAGCTGAGCCGGTGAAAGACATCTCTGCTGATCCGGGGAAAATTCATGAAGATTCAGATGAATCCGGACTCATCCCCTTTGAAGATGAAGATGAGTCCATTGCACAGAGCCAAACCGGCCCGGAAAATGAAACACTTGCTCCCGCTTCGGATTCCCAGTCACCCGGCACTGAAAACCAACCCCTTGAAACCTCCGGAGCCGATACCGATGAAACCGGAATTCAAACCCTGGAAAGTTTTTTAGCCAAACCCGGATGGGACAAAGACCGGTGGTCGCTTCAATCGATTCAAAAAGAATCTTTTGTGCTGAAGGAACAGTGGTCGGATGATGTCAGAGCCAACCGATTGCTTGATGTCATTCTATCTTTAAGCCGCGCCCTTGAAACCCATACGGATCAGGCACCCCTGGAAGAGAGTCCTGCGCTGACAGACAAAACCCTTCAGTCCGATGGCTTTTTCGGCTGGTTAAGGCGTCTTTTCAGCTCAAAGAAATCCTGATACCGGCAACCGATGAAAAAAGCAGGCTTAATTAAGCAGACATGATAGTTTTTTGTGAAGAGTGCGGCCTTAGAAACAACATTGACCCTTCAACGATCACGGCCAATATTGCCAGGTTTAAATGTGTTTCATGCGGATATCAAAACACCATTACCGCAGATAAAAACGCCCTCGCTCTTCCCGACGATACGGAAGGATATTTTCAAACGGTTCAATCGATTCCGGAAATTCTTGGCATATTTTTGTTTCACGCCCAAAAAGGCATTCTGAAGAACGGGATGCCGTCCGTGCTAAAACCCCGGGACCTGCTCTTCATCGGCAAGCGGATGCTCAATACGTACTCAGCGTGTTCCAATCTCTTTTCCGACACCACCCGGTTAACACTTGCCATTGACGGCCGGAATTTAATTTTTCAACCGGTTTCAAAAGAATCCGCCCTGATCCTGTTTGTAAAAAAACTGCCGGCGCCTCAATCCGTTGAAACCATGCTTGCTTCGGATGCCCTGGCACCCTTAACCGAAATGATCCAACCAATTCATTGAACCATGGGTATATTAAAGCATTTGATCAATCTGTCCAAAGTTGAAGGCGTGATGTACCATATCCTGGTGGACAAAAACGGGGATACGGTTATCCACAACATGACCGATTTCAAAAAAAACGCACCCATGATTGCCCGCACCTGGAAAGGGGCGTATGCCATCGGCAAATCCCGGCTTAAATATATCTGCTTTTCAAGGGCAAAAGAAAACGACCTTTTTATATTTCCTGTTGGTAATTATCTGCTCGGGGTGATAAAACATGAAAATATAAAGGCTGACCAACTGGCAGATAATGTTCTCAATTTTATAGATAGGCTTCTAAACCAACAGCCTGAATGAGTTGGAGGATCCATGACAGCACAAACCATAATCCTGATCTTTACCTTAGTCATATATCTGATTATCATCTTTGTTTTTAATAAAGCCCGTATCAAATATGCCGGTGGAAAGGTAGGAACGGTTATCAACCTGATTCTTGTCACGGTCTCTTTGTTGTTTATTGCCGATTATGTCATTATTTTTGATCGGATCGTGAGTCCGGACATACTGGATATTGTCCGTGCACTTTTCAGAACGGCTGCCCTGGCCTTCCTGGCCTACGGCGGTGCAAAGGTTGCCGATTCCTGACCGGAAAATCCCTGATCGGAAAATCATGGTCTGTCCATGCACCTTTTTGCGCATTATGCCGTCGTTAAAATACCGGCAAGAGCGAAATGTATGAATGGCGGCTTAAGAGAAGAGTGAAAAGATCCCGCGTTTGGGCTGATTTTTTTTGTCAATCTTAAAATCAGTGGTAATCTGAACCAGAACCGTTTTCATATCATTGACAATCTTTGATTTTTCAGGGGAACCGGCCTGGTATTTTTTAACATAACCCAATACCTTTTCTATATCCTCCAGTATCCGGACCAGCGGCTGAGCGCCAAGTATTTCACCGACCTTTTTCAATAAAAGGCTGCAGTATTCCACAAATCCGGATATTAGAAACTCCCTGGAATTATTCACCACCTGTATCCGGGAAAGCCCTTCCGTGATTGCCTTCAGATTGGAGTTCCGGTGATTGTCCGGGTGAAACTCCTTAAAAACGACCCGGTACTCAATGGAAAGCTGCAATTTGATTTCTTCGAACAGAGAATAGCTTCTGTCACCGAGTTCATCTGAAATATTCTTTTTAACCGTTGACAGAATGTCATGAAACACCGTTAGAATGGATGAATAATTGTCTTTGTCCACGGTATTCTCTTCAAGGGAAATCTCTTCTTTTTGCTCAATCAGCCCGGATGAGATGACACTGAAAAAAATCTTGTAAACGGCAAACTCGTCATAACCGGATTCAACAATGATCTGGCGGACCGTCCGGGTACCGTCGATGAGGGAAAGAATGCGCCACTCATTGGCGTTCAGCTTGATCTCTTCTTTGCTTTGAACCTTGCCCGACATTCGAAAAACCAATTTGTCCGTGGGAATAAATTCTTTGAGAACGGATAATTCATCGATCCTGCGGGATGCCTCAAGGATCAGTTTCATGGGATTCAGCTGGGTAACGATCATCCCTTTCAGGTTGAGCTTTGCATCTTTGTACTCAAACCGGCCCTTTTTCCAGAAAAGCAGGTTATAAAGGATCGCTTCCACCTGTTTGGTATTGTATTTTTTCAGGGTGTCAAGAGAGATATACCCTTTATCAACGAGAATTTTACCCAGGTGCATTTTTTCAGCTTTGGCCGCAGTCAGGCATTTTTGAAGCTGCTGAACCGAAATAACCCCGTCTGCCCGCATCAGGTAGCCCAGCCGCGCCTCTTTTAAGGAAGCAGATGCATATACGATGGTTCCCTGTTCAAAAAACACCCTGGACTGATCATCATCACAGGTAACCGTCAGTACACCGGTCTTCTGATCATTACACAACAGCTGGAGAATGCTTGCCAGTGTCAGTCCCTCAAAATCGCCCTGAAGATTCATTCTTTTTCTTTTTTTCATCCATTAGGGGGTTAAAAGCTGTTGTGGTTCAACCCTTGTTCCACAGATTTTCTTACTATACTCTTACCCTATCCGTGTGTCAATTGATTGAAGCCGCCCTGACAGGGTAACCGCATTTATAAAGAAGCAGATAATACTTTGAGCAAATAGTTACTATCCCATCCAGCCCGTAGTCGTTTAGATTTGACGCTTTTTTTCAAA
>JANQML010000287.1 GCA_028280105.1 Desulfobacula sp.
GAAACTCGGAATTGAGGCTGAGAACAATACCTTCACCCACAATGTTATCGAGACCCTGAAACCCAGGAGCAAAACACTTGTGGAGATGGCCCAGGGCGCGGTTTTCTACTATAAAGAGGAGGTGGAATTTGACGAAAAAGCAGCCAAAAAATTCCTCAAGCCCGAGGCGGCCGATCTGCTGACCCGGTGTGCCGACGGCATCCAGGGACTGGAGGCTTACACCCATGAGAACCTTGAAACCCTTTTTAAAACGATTATGGATGAAACCGGTCTTGGCTTTGGAAAGATTGCCCAGCCGTTGAGGGTGGCTGTCACCGGAACCACGGTGAGCCCCGGAATATTTGAGATGCTGCTGGCACTTGGATCGGAAAAAACCATTTACCGGATCCGTCAGGCCGTCTCAAGAATAGAGAATGCCTGAATAACCGACAAAACTTAAACCGGCTGATTTCTCATAACTGGTGGCGTAGTCCAGGCTGACACCTGAAACTGCGCCATTTGCTTTGCACGCCGAAACGGCGGCGGCGGCGGCTCCGGCACAGCACATATTCTGATGGGCCACCCCCTGATTGACAATCTGTTCAACATCCATATTCACCAGTGCCTCAATCGCCTGCCGATCATTGACGGTTTTTACCCACTCAACCGCTTTCACACCGGTTCCGGCCGGGGTGAAACTAAAATCAGGGCCATAATGGGTCATGTCGGTGGAGCCGATGATTTTAAACTGTGCCGACACGGTTCTTGCCACCCGACAGGCTTCATCCCCAATGACTTTGGCCTGTCTAGACAACGGTACACAGCAGACGACAATCCGGGCATGGGGGAAAAAATGTTTAATAAACGGATATTGAAGTTCCAAGGTGTTTTCGTCCGGAAACCGGTCCGGTGGAATTAGTTTTGCACCTGTGACATCCGCAATCTCCCGGGTGATATCATCTGCCACCCGGATTTCCCCCAGGGGGGTCTGGACCTTACCATGGGAAAGCAGCAGGGGGTCTGAACCCGGATGCATATGCCCGCCGAACAGGATGACGGTATCAACCGGCTGTGCATCCCGGAGAGATGCAATTACCCGGCAGGCAATGGAACCTGAATAGACCCATCCGGCATGGGGAACAATCCCGCCTTTAAATCTCCCTTCGGCCGGTTCCGGCCGGTCTTTTAAAAAACCGGATATGGATCGGATGCACTCATCTGAATCTGCCGGATACCAGGACCCTGCAAATGTCATTTTTTTGATATCAGCCATGCGCATTCTCCCTGTCGGATCAAGGTTAAATTTATCTGCCGGTCTTGATCATGACCTGCTGCCTGAGCCAGTCAATCCAGGCGTCCAGCCCCTCTTTGCTCTTTGCAGAGGTCTTAAACACGGGCAGGGCCGGCTGAACCTTTTTCATGTTTTCCACGGCCAGGTCTGCATCAAAATCAAGGTAAGGCAACAGATCCACCTTATTTAAGAGTGCAATGGTGGCCACCTGGAACATCAAAGGGTATTTCAACGGTTTGTCTTCCCCTTCGGTCACACTGAGAAGGACGGCCTTTGCATCTTCTCCGATATCAAATTCAGCAGGGCAGACCAGGTTCCCGATATTTTCAACAATCAGCAGATCCAAATCTTCACACCCCAGTTCTTCGGCGGCATGGCGGATCAGGTGGGCATCAAGATGGCAATCGCCTCCAAACTGATCCGTATTGATCTGAACGGTTTTAACACCGGTTGCCTCAAGCCGGTTTGCATCATTGTCCGTACAGATATCACCGACAATGACCCCGATTCTGATTTCCGGCATCAACTGCGCCAGGGTTTCACACAGCAGGGTGGTCTTTCCCGATCCGGGCGATGACATCATGTTCAGAACAAATAGGTTGCAGGATTTAAAATACACCCTGTTTTTGGCGGCATCCGCCTCATTGGCTGCCAGAACATTTTTCTGGATATCGATTTCCATGTGCATGTTTATTCTTCCTATTTATTTTGAATCCATCATTTAAAAATCACGGACAGAACATCAATCCGCCAGAACAATGGAAGTGATCTGGATCTCCCTTCCGGTCAACAGTTCGATATCGTTTTCATCACAGTACCGGCAGGTGAAAACAGGATTCTCCGATTCCCAGGTGTTGTCACAGGCCCGACAATGGACCGTGACCGGAATGAAATCAATATGGAGCCTGGCACCATCCAGAGGGGTCTCTTTGGCTATCACTTCAAAACAGAAGGTCAGGCTGTGCTCCACCACAGCTGCCAGCCGGCCGATTTTCAGGTTGACCTGTTCGACTTTCGGATTCTCAACATCATCCGGGATCGAGTCGATGGCGATTTGAAACAACTGCCGGGCGATTCCCATCTCATGCATATGGTTTCCTCCCTACCCTTCTTGGATGATTCAGCCAAAGATTATCCGGATTGCCTTTTTGAATAAAATGCCCGCTTAAAAGTTAAAAATGTATCATTTTCAACAGCATGCCGGATCTGTTCCATCAGGTCAAGATAGTAATAGAGATTATGGATGGTATTCAACCGGTAAGCCAGAAGTTCCCTTGATTTATAAAGGTGTCTCAGATAGGCACGGGAATAATTTTGGCAGGTATAACACCCGCAGGCGTCATCAATGGGTTCTTTGTCAAACCGGTATTTGGCATTGGGAATATTTATGGTCCCCTTTGAGGTGAACAACTGGCCGTTTCTGGCATTTCGTGACGGCATCACGCAATCGAACATATCACATCCCATGCCGACCAGTTCCACCAGGTTTTCAGGTGTTCCCACCCCCATAATGTACCGGGGTTTTTCTTCAGGCAGCAGCGGGAGGGTATGATCCGCCATTTCATACATCAGATCCGCGGGTTCCCCCACACTCAGCCCCCCGATGGCAAAACCCGGAAAATCGATTTGGACCAATTCTTCGGCAGACCGGGTTCTCAAATCCGGATACATGCCGCCTTGGACAATACCAAACAGGTTATTGACCGAACCGTTTGCCTGCCAGAACTCATATCCCCGCTTTGCCCAGGCTGTTGTCATTTCCAATGCAGTGACCGCCTCTTTTTTGGTTGCCGGATACCCCATACACCAGTCAAGGGACATCATGATATCAGACCCCAGAATCATCTGGATCTCGACGGATTTTTCCGGAGAAAAAAAATGGCGGGACCCGTCAATATGGGATTGAAAGTTCACCCCCTCGGGAGTGAACTTTGCCAGCTTGGCCAAAGAAAAAAACTGAAACCCGCCCGAATCGGTGAGCATGGGTTTATCCCACCGGATAAACTCGTGGAGTCCGTTCATCTCTTTGATCACCTCACACCCGGGCCGCAGATAAAGATGGTAGGTGTTGCCCAGGATAATCTGAGCCCTGCAGTGATCCAGGTCCTCCACACTGACCGATTTCACAGACCCCACTGTTCCCACGGGCATGAAAATCGGGGTTTGAATCCTCCCATGTTCCGTGGCAATGGTGCCGAGGCGCGCCCGTGATCTTTCGGAACCGGCGGTCTCCTGTGAGGTTTTTATTAAATCAAATCTTAGCATGGTCTCCTTTTACCGGTTTACCGGATGAACATGGCATCACCGTAGCTGAAAAACCGATACTCATTTTCAATGGCATCCTTATAGGCGTCCAGGATTTTCTCTCTGTCATAAAAGGCAGATACCAGCATCAACAGGGTGGATTCCGGCAGGTGAAAATTGGTAATCATCGCATCCACGCATTTAAATTGATATCCCGGATAAATAAAGAGGTCGCACACACCTTTGGTCTCTTTAACCCGGCCGTCCCGGTCTGATATGTATTCCAGGGTTCTGACGCTGGTGGTGCCCACGGCAATGACCCTGCCCCCGGATTCCCTGGTGGCATTGATCCGTTCGGCACTTTCCTGAGAGATGGAAAAGAACTCGGAATGGATCGGGTGTTCCCTGATATCTTCCACCCTGACCGGCACAAATGTTCCATATCCCACGTGAAGGGTAATCGGCACAATCCCGATTCCCTTTTCTCTGATACGGGCGATCAGGTCTTCCGTAAAATGGAGGCCTGCCGTGGGTGCTGCCACGGCTCCGTCTTCCGAGGCATAAACCGTCTGGTAATTTTCCGGATCATTCTTCCCTTTATGCAACTCATCCCGTTTGATATACGGTGGCAGCGGCAGGGTACCGGATTGGTCCAAATAGGATAGAAATTGTTCTCCGTTTAAAAAACGGACCACACCGATATGGTCTTTATAGCCCATGACCATGGCTTCGACCCCCTGGTCCAGCAAAAGGATGCTGCCCGGCTTGGGCCGCTTGGATGCCCGGATCAAACAGTCGCACTCAAAAAAACCCGTTGCCTCAAGCTTTTTGATCCCCTGGGCATAATCAACGATGAGAATTTCGATTCTTCCACCGGTTTTCTTCCGCCCCAACAGTCGTGCCGGTACCACCCGGGTATTATTTACCACCAAAAGATCCTCAGGTTCCAGACAGGATAGAATATCCCGGAACATAAGGTGGGTAACCGCATGGGTCTCCCGGTCCAGACAGAGCAGTTTTGAATCACTGCGGCCGGGACTGGGTTCCTGGGCAATTCTATCTTCCGGCAGATCATAGGCGTAATCGGATAATTGATACATTATTGGCCACCCATGGTCATATAGACAATAAACAGACCAGATACCATTAACACAAAGCCGAATCGACGCAACGCCGCTTCTTCCATTCCCAAGACCATGGACACCATCTGCTTCATTTTGTTTGGAAAGGCAAAATAAGGCAACCCTTCAATAATCATGACCATACCCATGACACACAAAAAAAATTTCATACGCCCCTTTTTCTCTTTTGCTTGATAAGTTTTTCCACTCGTTTCAACAGAACCGATGGGTTTTATTTTTATAGTTTCACACGGTTTTATGCAATAAAAATTGTATTGATTAATCAAAATAAGGGGGTTATAAATGGAGGTTATTGCAACCATTACTTATAGGTAACGACTTGTTACTTTAACGAATAAGCACAGCAAATCGCTGTGCCGTGTACTAATAAGGGAATTAAAAACCTATGCAGTTTGAACCGGTTATTGGTCTTGAAGTTCATGCCCAATTGAAAACAAAAACCAAAATTTTTTGCACCTGTTCCACTCAGTTCGGCAATCCGCCCAATGCCAATACGTGTCCGGTCTGCACCGGGATGCCGGGTATGCTTCCGGTATTGAACAAACAGGCCGTCTCCTTTGCAATTAAGGCGGCCCTTGCCACTCAGTGCCGAATTAACCGCGAAAGTCGCTTTGACCGAAAAAATTATTTTTATCCGGACCTGCCAAAAGGGTATCAGATTTCTCAATATGCCGCACCCATTGCCGAGCATGGCCACCTGGACATAGAGACCGAAGCCAGAGGTGCCAGAACCATCGGGATCACCCGGATTCATATGGAAGAGGATGCCGGCAAACTCATCCACGATGCCGCCCGGTCCGTCAGCAAAGTCGATCTAAACCGGACCGGTGTTCCGCTCATTGAGATTGTCTCGGAACCGGATATAAGAACTGCAAAAGAGGCCGGTGCTTACCTGAGAAAACTGCATGCCATCCTCAAATATACCGATGTCTGTGACGGTAACATGGAGCAAGGCAGTTTCCGCTGTGATGCCAATATTTCCCTGAGACCCAGAGGACAGGAAGAATTCGGGATACGGGCCGAGCTTAAAAACCTGAACTCGTTCAAAAATGTCGAAAAAGCCATTGCCTATGAAATTCAACGCCAGACCTATCTGCTTGAGGAAGGTAAGGCGGTTGTTCAGGAAACACGGCTGTGGGACCCGGATAAAGGCAAAACATTTTCCATGAGAGGAAAAGAAGAGGCCCATGATTACAGGTACTTTCCCGATCCCGACCTGGTTCCCCTAATTGTTGACGATTCATGGATAGAATCGGTTCAAGAGACCCTGCCGGAACTGCCGGACCAAAAACAAAAGCGGTTCATGACGGACTTTGGACTTTCAGCGTACGATGCATCCGTGCTTACGGCTTCTATTGAGCTTGCCGATTATTTTGAACAGGTAGTGGCAGATTTAAAAAATAAAAAACAGGCCGCGAACTGGATCATGACGCATCTGTTAGGCATGTTGAACACTCGGGGGATCGATATCGGGCAATCCCCTGTTTCCGCCCGCTCTTTTTCCCGGCTTCTTTCGCTGTTAGAGGCAGATACCATCAATGCCAATGCCGCTAAAATCGTATTTGAAACCATGGTCGAAACCCGACAACCGCCTGATATCATTGTCAAGGAAAAAGGGCTTGAGCAGGTATCTGACCGGAATGAACTCGAATCTCTGGTCACCCGGATTATAGACGACAACCCGGACGAGGTAACTGCCTATCGAGGCGGCAAAACAAAGTTGTTCAGTTTTTTTATGGGACAGATCATGAAACAGACCAAAGGAAAGGCAGACCCGAAAATTGTCGCCCCTTTGTTAAAAAAACAATTATAACGGAGACCGATTTTGATTTACAAATATATCACCCGCTTTTTTTTGACCGTCCTTATGATGTTTGTTTCTTTTACCTCTTTTGCCTTCCCGGCCCATGCCGGTGAAACAAAAACCATCTCCATTCTTCCGTTTGAAACCATTGCCGCAGAAGATATCTCCTATGTCCAAACCGGTACCCTTCGGATGCTTCACTCCCGAATGGCCTGGAAAGAGCGGGTGAATGTGATTCCCATGAGAACCATCGAAGAGCAATTAAAGGCAATTGATACAACAAACAAAAACCAAATCATTCAGACCATTGCAAAAAATACAAAATCCGATTACGTACTCACCGGCTCCATTACTCAATTCTCATCTGCTTTTAGTATAGACACCCGGATCTATGACATCCAAAACAGACGGTATCTTAGTTTTTCCGACCAATCAAAAGTCCTCTCCGAACTCATTCCAAAAGTCAATTTCATCGCTGCAAAAATTAACAAAAAGGTATTTAACCGAAAAACCGTCGTGTACGATCAGTTGGTAAAAACGGAAAAAGACAAAATCGAAGCACTGCGCCGCCAGAACCCGGAAAGACTCATGCCTGACATTCCAAAAACAGATCCGTCCGAGAAATCATCCCCTTGGAAGTTCTGGGAGTATCTATAATCGTACGACATTGGAACGTCTTTTTTTAACTATAGGTGCTAAAACTATATTCCTCCGGCTAAAAATTTCCATACGCTTTGAGCTTGAACAAAATCGAACGGTTTTCTTCTACAGGAACTGCTCAGCCCGAACAAACACCGCCAATACAGCTTCTTTGATTTCACGTACCGGTAAATCGGAAAAACGGATCCCAATCCACAATCAGATTTTCGTATAATCTTCTGTGCCGTGGGTTGCGTACCATCACTGACCATTATCAAAGTGCCGGATAAAAGGCGACAGGTGGTGACCTATGAAGTGGTGTAACAGAACGGCCTTGCGCCGCAGGGAGGAACGACCGCAGGCAACAGAGCAGGTGGTACCGTATGGTGGATCAGGGTTGGTTTCTCACCTTGTCTGGTGAAGGATAAAAATATGGATTATCCTCCCTGTTTTTAGTACAGGTTATAAGCTTTTAATCGGGAGGTATCCGTTTCTAGGGAGGTGTTGCCCGCCTTTAACCTGCAGCTCAAACAGAAAACCCCCGGTTGTTTACAACCGGGGGTTTTCTCAAAGAATCGTATATCTATCTAAATCAGGTGATTACACCCCATTAGAAAGAGAATGATAATTTGTGATTAATCTCGATGGCTTCATCGGGATCAATAGTGGCGGCAGGACCAAGATCCACCTCTGCAATACCTGCTGCTACAGAGTATTTCACATTACTGGTGATTTTATAAGACCCATTTACAGAGACTTCCCAGGCATTGGCATCATCGTAAATTGAAGTGGCATCATCCACATTGCTGTCTGCGTATCCCAGGTATGCGCCCAGGGTGAGCTTGTTGTTTACCGCATAGGAAGCATAAACCGCGAACAGAGTAGCGGCCTGAATATCATTTGCATCAGCATCGCCATTTAACAGAAAGACATCGTCGCCAAGCAGCAGGGCGCCGCCGGCAGCAAAGTCATCACCAAACTGGAAACCATTCCCAGAGTCTTCATCATAGGAACCATAAGCAGCTAACGCACCAACTTTAAGGGCATTGACCTGGGTCCATACATTACCATAGATACCGTGGAGATCAAAATCAGCTACAGCGGGGTTATCAGAGCTGAAGTCAGAGTAGACACCTTCAACTTCCCATCCGATATTTCCCATTGTTCCGTCAATGGCAATATCAACAGAAATACTGTCAACTTCAGTGTCATCATTCTGCGAGTAAACCAATAAGGGTTTGAAATTTACATTGCCCAACTTGCTGACCAGTCCCAAGTAGTATGTATCGGAATCAGCATTATCTGCCTCACCGCTTTCCTTATTTTTCTGCAGAATACCGATCAGGGTACCAAAAGCCATCGGCATGGTTCCTTTGATTCGGTATGCTTCGCCGCCTTCATTGCCAAAATCATATGCCCAGGCACCGGCTGACATAAGCCCCACCTGAATGTCGGCACCATTGGCAAAGGTATGGGTTCCCCAAACCTGCTCAACAACCCAGTTGTCATCTAAATTAGCGAGATCAGCACCGGAAGAACCTTCGGTCGGGTTGGCACTGTCTGCCCATGTATCATCCCGAGCTTCAAACCGGGCAAATACACGGCTGGTGTCATCAATCTTCCAGTTTGCGTCCAGGGACAACTCATGGTCGTAATCACCGAAACCATCAGTATCGGTATCCCTTCCGTCTTTGTTTTCAGCATAGGTACCTCTTACAAAATAGGAACCGGTAAGGCTGAAATCGGTGGCGCTTGCAATACCGGCACCGAGAAACAGCATGGCCAAACTAAGAACAATTAATTTTTTCATCTTTTTTCCCTTTTAAAAAAAGTTAGTGAATGATTCTTTTTACCGCACTCCTTTTAAATGCGCCAAAAAGAGCTTAAAGTCGCCGTAATCGCATATTTTTTTCTTTAATACCGACCCATTCGGACCTATATGAAAAAAATACCATTTGTGCAACTTAAACGCTTAAATAACAAGTGTTATCAGGGCTGTCAAGCTTTTTTAACTATATTTTCAGTTTAAATCATATGCAATGATAATGCTTTTTGATTTTTTAGGAGAAAACGTATTTCTTTTTTTTACGACGGAAACCAGTAATTTTTCTTCTCCTCCGTTGTCATAATCCCCCACCATGATATCCGTGATCTGTCCGGGGATATTTTTACCGGCCCGTTCCGGGGCAAGTCCCATTTCATCCCATCGCATCATCTCAATGGTGCCGGATTTAAAATTCCGGATCTGCTCAAACCTGTAATTTGCCGATTCATTGTTTTTAATCACGATCACTTCGGATTTCCCTGTCTCGCCGGTCTCATGAACGATGTTCCTGGGCTGGAAGAAAGTGCCCCTGCCATCGGATTCGTTGGTCAGGTCCATATCCTTGTCCACATAGATATAGTGGAGCTCCGATCCCCCGTATCCGGGTTCTCCCCGCCATTCCACCTGCCCGTTTTCAGTGCTCAAAACCAGTGCCCCATCTCTGTCCGTATGGAGGATACCCGCATACTCCATTCCGCCGATATGGTTGCCCACAGCCATACTCATGATCGTAAATCCTCTGGGCACTCTCAGGCTTTGGCCGATCCCGTATTTTTCCCCCTGCCATTCAACATTAAAAACGTTTTGCCCGGCATAGGGTCCCTGCCTGCCGCTTTTCTGACCGTAAAGGGTTTTCTTCTTGCCGTCGGGCGTTTGTACCACCCTCAGATACCAGGGAATATCGTCCGCTATTTCCTGAAAGGTTCCATTCGTGTATTCAAGAGCAACTGACCTTAGATATCCGGACTCCACATGAACCCGTGTGACAAATATTTCATCGATCCCGTTATTGTTGATATCGGCAGTGTCCACACTGATGACATCCATGTAGTGAGGCTGTTCGATCCGTTTAATCAGTATGAGTTTTCCTGCTAAATTATCTTTTAGAATTTCTATGGCATGATCATAAACAATTACCACTTCATTTTTCCTGTCTCCGTCCACATCGCCTGTTGAAATGCCGTTTATATGACCGTTCCCTGCATACAAAAGCCGGTAATTGACCAATGGGCTGGCGTAGGCACCCGGCTGGAGAACCGGTTCCCGGGGCTGGGTATACAATTCTTTTGGAACGATCTGCTCGGGTTTGCGATTAAATGTTTTTAAATTGATTTCCGCTGCAATTTCATCCAATTCAGTAATCACGGCACCCTGTTCCCGGGCCTGGCGTGAAAAACTCAAGGTGGGCGTTTCTCCGGTGGTATCGACCATGAACATATCCAGACTCATGGACTCACCGAACATGGTCAGGCTGCCGAAAAGGATATAATCCGCATCCAGGCCGGCCCCGATCAGCCTGGCCTTTGATTCGTTCAGCACCCCTTTGGTTGCCGGATTCTCCTGGGCCCGGGCCATGGCCGATTCAATGACATCCCGTTCGATAATTTCCACTTTCCCGGGATCTGCAATTCTGGCCGAAAGCATGGAAAATAATCCCTTCTGAAGAAATGACAAATCCTGGGTGGCATTCATTTCAAGCGGTACAATGGCCACTTTTTTTGCCGTATCTCCCCATACCGGGTGTATCAACACCAGTGTCAATCCCATAACCAATGCAAACAGGATCGAGTTCATATTCATATTTTGTTTTTTCATAGAATTTTTCAAAACGTATCTACTCCTTTGATATTGTTCAATGCTGTATGTATACCGTCCAGGGGGATTGCAAACAAGACTAAAATTGTTACGCCATGTAAAAAGGCCGCTGTTTTATCATGGATTTAAACGGATATTTCAGAGAACATCTCTATCTATACGACCCGTTTAAACATTCGTTCTATCTCGGTTTTGCACCAAACCACCTGAATCGGCCGGCCATGGGGACAGTGCCGTGGATTCTCGCACGCCTCAAGCTCTTTAACCAACGCCTCCATTTCAAGGGATGTCATTTTTTTATTGGCCCTGACGGCTCCGTGACAGGCCATCAGAATCAGAGACTCTTCCAGCCATTTTTCTTTAAATGTTTCGTCCTTTTTAATCAGGGCCGCATCGATGACGTCCTGCAAGATCTGCTTCACCTCCTGTTTATCAAGCATGACCGGAACGGCTTTCACGGCAAACGTGGTCCCGCCAAAGGGTTCAATGTCAAATCCCAGGGCGTTTAAATCAGGCAGCAGTTCGACGACAGTATCCGCCTCCCTGAAATTCAAATCAAGCATTTCAGGGACAACAAGCCCCTGGCTTTGAATTCCCAGTGAGGTGTGCCTCTTTTTAAGCCGTTCATAGGCAATCCGTTCATGGGCGGCATGCTGGTCTATCATAACCAGCCCGTCATCGGATTCTGCCAGGATATAGGTGCCGAGAATCTGACCGATGATTGTCAAATACCGTTTTGACTCCTGAATATCTGTTTGACTGGCAGAGAGTACCGTCTCCTGTTCGTGAATCAATGCCGCAGGTGGGGAAGGGCTCACCCGAAGGGAATCATAGGCAGCAGACACCTCTTTCACCCTGCTCTCATGCCCGGTTTTACCGGTGAACGGCCCATGGTCCGGCTGTTCCTGTCTGACCGCAGGATTCCCGGCCGGTTTGGGTGCATCCCTGACGGGAGTTGACGGAACAGTGGCAGAAGAATCATCCGGATGATAGGGCGGGTATCCGCCTTTTGGTTGGGCAATAACCGGATCAATTACAGACTCTTTATGCCTGCCGTCGGTGCGGACCGGTGCACCAAATTCAAACTTTCCAGCCAACCGTTCCCTGACCGGTCCGTTGCGGACAGCAGACTGGAAATAGGCTGCCATATCCTGCTGTTCTCTGACCAGGGTATTTTCAACGGCCATGGCCATGGCACGATATACTTGCCGGGCATTGAAGAACTTTACTTCCCGCTTCGACGGGTGAACGTTGACATCCACCTGATCAAACCCGATATCAATAAAAAAGGCGCCCACTGGAAACCGCCCCTTCATCAGCCGCCCCCGGTATCCTTTAAATATAGCGGAGATCAGCCCCCGGTCATAAATCAGGCGCTGATTGACAAACAGGTAGATCTTTGACGAGGTGCTTCTTGTCAACAACGGGTTGGAACAATAACCGCGGATCTTTACCACCGGATCTGAATATTCAATCGGGTAGAGCTTGCTTCCGGCATCTTTTCCAAAAATATGAACGCATCGCTGAAACAGATCATCTGATTGTGAAAAATTTTTCTGTAGTTTTTGATTGGTAAACAGCCGGAATCTTACATCCGCGTGTCCCAATGCCAGTCCGAAAATGGCATCACTGATATGACTGTTTTCAGTGGCGTCGGATTTTAAAAATTTTTTTCTGGCTGGTGTATTAAAGAACAGCGATTTTACTTCCGCCATGGTTCCGACCGGAGCGCCGGCATCTGAAACATTCAGAATCTTTCCGCCAGCCATATCGATCCGGGTGCCAATATCATCTTCACGGAACCGGGTCACCAGGGTAAATTTTGATACCGAGGCAATGGAGGGAAGTGCCTCTCCCCTAAATCCCATGGTGGCAATGGAGAAGAGATCCTCTTTCGAATAGATTTTACTGGTGGCATACCGTTCTATGGCCAGCAATGCATCGTCCCTGGAGAGTCCGATACCGTCATCAGATATCCGGATTAAAGATTTACCCCCATTGACCGCCTCTATGGTGATGGAAGAGGCATTGGCATCAATGGAGTTCTCCACCAGCTCTTTGACAATGGACACCGGCCGTTCGACCACTTCCCCTGCTGCAATCTGGTTGGAAAGAATTTCAGGTAAAATCTTTATCGTCGTCATCTTGTTTTGTCCCAAACGGATCTTCCTTTTCCATAGCAGTCCGATAGACCGGATAACCGGCATTCATGGCATGTTAAAGGATTGGAAATTTTTTCTCCAGTAAAACAACGGTCTGCTCAAGTCCGTATCCTGCTTTTAAAACAGAGAATTCATCAAATCGCTTGCCCATGAGCTGAACACCAATGGGCAATCCTTGGGATGAAAACCCAGCCGGAACCGACATTCCCGGTATCCCGGCCATATTTGCGGAAAGTGTAAATATATCGGACAGGTACATGGTTAAAGGATCATCGCTGTTTTCACCGATCTTAAAAGCCGGGGCCGGAGCAACCGGGGACAGGATAAAATCACATCCCTGGAATGCAGTTGCAAAATCCTTCATGATCAGGGTTCTGACTTTGGAAGCCCTTCCGTAATAGGCATCATAATATCCCGCAGAAAGAGAATAGGTCCCGATAATAATCCGGCGCTGGACCTCAGGGCCGAACCCTTTGGATTTGGTCTGTTTGTACATCCGGATCAAGTCGTCGCTTGAAAAATCCCGGTATCCGTATTTCACCCCGTCAAACCGGGCAAGATTGGAACTGGCTTCGCACGGAGCTATGATATAGTAGGCGGCCACCACATAGTCGGTATGGGGCAAAGAGATCTCTTTCATCTCCACCCCGAGATCTTCAAATACGTTCCTGGCCGAGTCAAATACCTGCCTGACCTCCGGGTCCAGCCCTTCCTGGGAGAGATATTCTTTTGGAATACCCGCTGTCATCCCTTTTAATCCTTCCCGATCAAATTGCGCCAGGGCCCGGGTAAAATCCGGCACGGCCTCCCTGGCCGATGTCGAATCCATCGGGTCGTTTCCGACGATGACATTGAGCAGAAGAGCAGCATCGGTCACATCCCTTGTAATGGGTCCGATCTGGTCCAGGGAAGAGGCGTAGGAGACCAGTCCGAACCGGGAGACCCGGCCATAGGTTGGCTTTAGCCCCACCACACCGCAGTGAGAGGCTGGCTGCCGGATGGAACCGCCGGTATCGGTTCCCAATGAGCCGCAACAGAATTGAGCGGATACGGCAGCGGCCGAACCGCCGCTGGACCCGCCGGGAACATGGTTCGGGTTCCAGGGATTGGTCGTAACCTTATAAGAAGAATTTTCAGTGGAAGATCCCATTCCGAATTCATCAAGGTTGGTTTTGCCCAGGAGAATGGCGCCGCCTGCCTTCAGCTTTGCCACAGCGGTTCCGTCATATAAGGGTACAAAATTATCCAGGATCTCTGAACCGCAGGTGGTTTTGACCCCCTTTGTGCACAAAAGATCCTTAAGGGCCAGGGGAATACCGGTCAAAACGGAGGCCTCACCCTTTGAAATGGCATCATCCGCCTGCCGGGCCTGCTCAAGGGCAGGTCCTTCATCAACGGTAATGTATGCACCGATCCGGTCGTCAAATGCATCGATCCGGTCCAGGAAAGCCCGGGTCAATTCGACTGAAGATATCTTTTTATCCAAGAGAAGCTGCCTGGCCTCGGCAATGGTCAATTCATGGAGTTTCATTATACACGTTCCCTTATTTTAATCAGGTTTCAAAAATTCTAATTTACCGGCCTGACAGCCCCTATTTTACCACTCTGGGAACGATAAAATAGTCATCATCCCTCTCGGGCGCGTTGGCCAACGTGACATCGGGTCCGGGAGACGGCTTGACCTCATCTTCTCTCAACACATTGTTCATAAATGCGGCATCGGAAGAAAGCTCCACCCCTTCAACATCGACGTCTTTTAATTTATCAATGTAACCGAGGATATCACTGAGTTGTTCCGCCATTTTATCGGTCTGAGAATCATCAATCTCAAGCCGGGCCAGGTGAGCGATTTTTCGGACTTCATCCCTTGATATTTTCATCTCTGTCCCTTCTTTATAATCATTGGTGCTTTGATTCCGGCTTTTTTAAGCCGTTCGTTCATTTTTTTTGCCTGGGCATGGGTGGAAAACGATCCGGTTCTGACCCGGTACCAGGTCTTTCCTTTTATCGTCGCTTTTACCCGATAGGATGCAAACCCTTTTTTTTCAAGGGCGGCCATCTGACTGACCGCATCCTTAAAATTTTCATATGCGGCGATCTGGATGGTATAGCTGCCGGATGCCGGCTTGGGTACATCATTTTTGGTTTTGGTTGCCACGGTCTTGGATTTGAGCGTTTTGATCCCCTCCTGAGCATCCGCTTGTCTTCTTTTTTCAGCCGTTTTATTAACTGAAGAGGATACAGGGGACGGGGCTACTTTTACGGTTTTTGAAGGCCGGCTTTTATACGTCTTTTTTTTAAGGCTGGTCAACAGAGGCACAGGAGAACCGTCTTCCGGCTCAGGTATGACAACTTCTTTTTTAGGACTGATTTCCTTCATCTGCTTTGACGCTGGCGATCCTTCAACGGGAATCGGATGATTTAAGGCACCGTAGAACTCAAGGTCCACCTTCTTTGGAACCGGCTTACTCTCTGCATCCTGTTTTTTGGCAAGCATTTCAAGCCGCTCCTGAAATTTCTGGGTATCGAATGTTACAGGAGATGTCCCCCGTCCCACCACGATACCTAGCAGAAACATCCAGGCGGCAATAAACAGGTAAATCAGATACTTTAAGATCCCTTTAAAGGATACCATCATCTTTATTACATTCTTTCAGGTGCCGATACCCCAAGCAGGGTTAATCCGTTCCTTATCACCTTCTTGACACTTAACACAAGACTCAGACGGGCCAGGGTCAAATCCCCGTCATCCGTGATGACCTTGTGTTTGTTATAATAGCCGTGGAATGCAGAGGCCAGTGACATTAAAAAGGTAAAAATCACATGGGGATGGAGTGTCTTCGCACTCTTTTCCACGTTCTCCCTGAATGAACCCAGAATTTTCAGCAATTGAATCTCTTCAGGTGCTGTGAGATGGGCCAGGTGTTGGCCGGCGTTAAAATCAATCTCCCGGATAAATCCCTGGTCCACGGCCTTTAAAAGGATACCGGTAATCCTGGCATGGACATACTGAACATAGTAAACCGGGTTGTCGGCATTTTTCTGTTTGGCCAGTTCAAGATCAAAATCAAGCCCGGAATCATAACTGCGACTTAAAAACATGAATCGGGCTGCATCTTTCCCCACTTCATCCACAATATCCTTGAGGGTAACGAACTCACCCGCCCGCGTGGACATCTGAAACGGCTTTCCGTCCCGCAGCAGGTTCACCAACCGGACCAGAATGACGTCAAACTGATCTTTCCCATACCCTGCCGCGTCAGGTGATTGGCCTGCGGCTTCACCAGCCGCCTCAATTGCCGCTTCGATCCGTTTGATATAGCCGTGGTGATCCGCCCCCCAGACATCAATCACCCGTGAAAACCCGCGTTCGAACTTTTCTTTATGGTAGGCAATGTCAGACGCAAAATAGGTGGTCAACCCATTGTTTCTCACCACTACCCGGTCTTTTTCATCCCCGTATTTCTCGGTGCGAAACCAGAGGGCGCCATCTTTTTCATATACAATATCTTTGGACTTAAAATGATCAATGGCCGATTGAACCCGGCCGGAGTCATACAGGCTCTGTTCACTGAACCAGCAGTCAAAAACAACACCGAAATTTTCAAGGTCTTCTTTGATACCGGATAAAATCTGTCGGGCGGCAAATGTGGCACAGGTCATGACGGCATCGGTTTCATCAGACCGGTAGAACTGATCGCCGTGGATTTCAATCACCTGATCGGCCAGATCGTTAATATAATCCCCCTGGTAACAATCTTCGGGAAAGTCGATATCCGCACCTGATTTCTCACAGACCCTTAACCATACCGAAGTGCCCAGCGTGCGGATCTGCCGGCCGGAGTCATTGATATAGTATTCCCTTTGAACATCATAGCCGGCAAAGGACAATATGGCTGCAACCGCATCTCCGACAGCGGCTCCCCTGCCGTGGCCCACATGCAACGGACCCGTGGGATTGGCACTGACAAACTCCACCTGGACCCTTTGATTCTCTCCCAGATCAGAGGAACCATATTGTTCGTCTTCAGATAGAACCTGATCGACCACAGGGTGCCATGCACTGCCGGAGAGAAAAAAATTGATAAACCCCGGGCCTGCAATCTCTACTTTTTCTATGGTCTGCGGCAGCCGGATCTCCGATACAATGGATTCGGCTATCTTTCTTGGCGGCATCTTCTGAATTTTTGCACTGACCATGGCAATATTGGCCGAAAAATCACCATGATCCGGATGCCTGGGAACCCCTATTTCCATCTCGGGAATCTGGTCGGAACACAAGGTTCCGTTTTTGTGTGCATTTAATACGGCATCAACAACAATACTTCGAATGAATTGTTTCATTAATAGACTCTAATTTTCGTGTTCAGATATATCTTCAGGAGTGAACGGCAGCGCATCATTGCCCGAGTCGATCTCTTTTATTTCATCTTCGTTTGAATCACCGTCCTCTTCCAGAATCTGATCGATTTCCACATCATCATCTTCCAGCTTAAACTTTTCCTCTTTGGGAAAGGCCTCGGAGTCGTCATAATCAATCACGATGTTGATTTCATCTTCATTTTTGAAAAAATCTTTGGTTCTCTCATACAATTTTTCACACATATCCGAGGTGGGGAAAAACGTCTTCCGCCGCAATTCCTGTTTAAAGGCATCACTGCCCTCTGCCGAGACCCGGATCATCTGTTCCAGATCATACTCCTCTTCAAGAAGGGGCATCACAACTCCGGGATCGACCTCGCTGGACTCCAGAATGGTTAAAAGACCTGCTTTCAGGTTCTTTTCAAATCTTATTTTCTGTCTCATCTAAGCTCTCCTGTATTTTAATGACCTAAAACTTTTTAATATAGCGCAACTATTCTTTCTGTCAATAAGATTCACTCGACCCTGCAGGGTAACCGCATTTATAAAGAAGCAGATAATACTTTGAGCAAATAGTTACTATCCCATCCAGCCCGTAGTCGTTTAGATTTGACGCTTTTTTTCAAA
>JANQML010000302.1 GCA_028280105.1 Desulfobacula sp.
CCGCCTCCGCCATCGGAGGCCCCGTCATCAGAGCCGCCGCCGTTGCCATCAGAACCGCCGTCATCAGAGCCACTTCCGTTCCCATCGGAACCGTCATTGCCGGAGCCGCCGTCATCAGAGCCACCGCCGCTGTTATCAGAGCCGCCATTGTCGGAGCCGCCTCCTCCGTCATCAGGGCCGCCATCATTTGACCCACCCTCATCGGAACTGCTATCGTCAGAACCGCCGCTGTCATCTCCCCCATCGTTACCATCGGAACCGCCATTTTCGGAGCCGCCGCTGCCGGACCCATTGTCAGATCCGCTGTCACCGCCGCCATCGCCATCATAGGAACTGCGATCATTATCCCGGCCATTCATCCTATCTATTGTTTCTTTTGCCTCGTTAGCAGATCTTATTTGGTCTCTCCGGATTTGAACGGCTTTTTTTTGGATATGAATCTCTTCAATCGTACCGGGGGTATCCTGGGTAAACGCTTTTTCTGTTGCACGAATCGCCTGACCCGCGCCCACCGGCATACTCTTTCCTTTGTTGTCATTCGCCTGAACTGACCCTTTTTTAACCATCAGGGCTGTCTCAAAATCATCCACATCCAATGTAAACCTTGTTCCCCGGACAGCTGCAACCATGTGGGGGGTGGTCACATCAAATTTATTTCCGGGAACCACTTCAAAATCAACGACCCCTTTTTTAATGCCCATCTCTATGGTGCCGTCCGGATCGGTTTTTTCGTAATTTAAAATGGAACCTTTATGGGCGTCCATCACAACAATACGATTTTCAGATTCCAATCGGACCGTGCCTTTACCGACAATGACGATTTCATCCCCTTCAGAAACCGTATCCCCTCTCTTTGCGTAGGATGTCTTCTCCCCAATCACCATCACTTCTTGTTCACCCGTTTTAGATATGGTCAGATCGCCGGCATGAACCAAACCCGCCGCTGCCAACAGGATGATCGCCGCAACTATCCCTGAAAGACGAAATTTCATATTATCCCTTTTCATTATAAAATCAATTATTCGGATATCAACACCCTCTGTATTTACGTATGATGACTTGAGAGGCAAATCAAAAGAGCCGATGCCGTAATTGACTAAAATATCAGACGAATAATTACAAATCAATCACCTGTACATATTTTTTTTTGAGGGATTTGATATGATCGGGCAGGTTCTCAATGATCGATTTTTCAAGGGCATTAATAATGGTTTCTTTGAGAAAACTACGGTTATAGACCAAGCTGACCTCCCGGGTGGGAACAGGTGCTTTAAAAGGCTTGATGTGGGTGGTTACGTCACCGGCCGACAACTCATCCACAGCCATCCGGGGCAGGAGGGTAAATCCGGAATTGGTATTGACCAGTTTGACCAGGGTTTCCAGACTGCCGCTTTCAAACCGGATGTTGGGAAAGGCACACTGGTTTTTGCCGGAGGCGCAGATTTTCAACATCTGGTTTCGGAAACAATGGCCTTCGGACAAGAGCCACAGATCTCCGCAGTCCAGATCCGTCTCTGAAACCGCTTCCTTTTCCTGGAGCGGGTGCTCGGGATTGAGATAGCAGTAAAAAGCCTCGTAGTAAAGATGGCGTTCGATGAGGGTGTCATCTTTCAGAGGGGTGACAAGAAGGCCGGCATCCAGTTCGTCGTTATGTAAGAGGCGGATAATATCCTCGGTCTTATGCTCGTGGACCACCAGATCCACCTCTGGGTATTGTCCGCAGAAAGCACCGATGAACAGCGGGATCACATAAGCGGCCAGGGTGGGGATCACCGCCAGCTCGAAACTGCCTTTGGGCACAATGGATCTGGTATCGACAATGGCCTGGAGCTTTTTATGCTCGCGAAGAATGATCCTGGCCTGGCTGATTATCTCCCTGCCAGCCTCAGTGACCAGAATGGGTTTTTTTGAGCGGTCGAAAATGATCGCCCCCAGTTCCTCTTCAAGTTTTTGAATCTGGGCCGACAAGGACGGCTGGGATACATAACAGGCCTTTGCCGCCTTGCCGAAGTGACGGGCATGATCAACCGCCAGCAAATATTCCAATTGTGTCAGTGTGGACATACGGTTTCGGGCTTCAGGCCGGCGGTTTTAGAACCAGATCCTCAAATGCCGTCAGTGCGGCCTTGGCCCCCTCTCCCATGCTGATTACGATCTGTTTGTACGGTACGGTGGTGACATCTCCGGCAGCATAAATACCCCTGACACTGCTTCTGCATCGCTCATCCACAACGATCTCACCGAACCGGTTGGTGTCAACCAGGCCTTTTATAAATCCGCTGTTCGGCACCAGGCCGATTTGGATGAAGATCCCTTCTATATCCATCTGCCGGACCTCTTGCATCCGGCGGTCCTTGTAACTTAACCCCGTGACCTTTTGGCCGTTTCCCAACACCTCCAGGGGCTGGGTATAGGCGAGCACCTTTACATTTGCCATGGACAAGGCCTTTTCAACCAGGACCCGGTCAGCCTTGAGTTCGGGCAGAAACTCCAGCACAGTGACGGTTTTTGCGATGCCCGCCAGATCGATGGCCGCCTCAATTCCTGAATTTCCGCCGCCGATCACGGCGATGTCACGGCCCTTGTAAAACGGACCGTCACAGTGGGGACAGAATGCCACACCCCGTCCCGTATACGCTTTCTCTCCCGGAATGTCCAGAGGTTTCCACTTGGCACCGGTGGCAACGACAACGGCTCTGGCATTGACAATCTCTTTGCTGTCCATCTTAAGATACTTCATGTCACCGTTTTTGATCTCTGTCAATCGCCGGTGCTCAAGGATTTTTATATCATAAGAGGAAATATGCCGCCTCAGCCGGTCCACCAGCTCCGGCCCTTCGGTATACGGTACTGAAATAAGGTTTTCAATGCCTTTGGTATCTTTAACCTGGCCTCCGATTCTCTCCGCCACAACCACTGTTTTCAATCCTTTTCTGGCGGCATAGATGGCGGCGGCAGCCCCGGCAGGACCCCCACCGATCACGGCGACATCATATTGACCCATATCCATGCCGCCTTTTTCAAGGCTTGCATTCGTACCAAACCGGTCTTCCAGTGCCGACAAAAGCTGTGCCAGGTCTGTTTTTCCCGAGCTGATAAGGGTGTTGTCGTGCATCACACAGGGAACGCCCTGGATACCCAGGGCCGTGACCTCATCCTGAAAGAATGCCCCGTCAACGGTTTCGTGGGTCAGGTTCGAATGAAACACCGCCATGATATTAAGGGCCTGAACCACTTCAGGACAGTTCTGGCAGGACAACGACACATAGGTTTTCAGGTGAATCGGCCCCCTGAGCCGGCAGATGCGGTCAAGAATCATCTCATCCGGCAACTTTCCCTTCCGATCCGCATTGAGTATGGCCAATACCAGGGAGGAGAATTCATGCCCCCCCGGGATACCGGTGAACCGTATTCCGCAATCTCCCCCGTTGTATTTCAGATAAACCCCGGGAACATGAGAGGATTGTCCGGATATACCGACTTTTATATTTTCCGAGGTGGCGGCTACCTGGCCGAGCATTTTGATCAACTCGCCCTGTTTGTCGTGGTGGCTGTCAACCACTGCCAGTTCCACCCTGCCTTCCAAGGATTCGAATACCGTTCTGAGCTGTTCACGTATCTGTGTATTTATCATGGCTGAATGTTTACCTCAACATTGCATAAAAATTTTATCATAAAAGATGAAATCACTTGACGATACAATAAAAGCTTTGATTTTAAAGACGGTTTCAAGACGTCATCATAAGTGGGTTCCGCCATTTCATCTTTTTTACAAATTCTTACCCTCCGGGAAAAGCGTGAAACTCCCATCTTCTTCGTTCCCAAGGTTTTGCGGTAGAGTACTACAGCGGCAACCTTGACGCCTTGAAGCTGGAACCTTCACGCTTTTTGCAGCGATGAGGTTTTCCTTAACATTGAGGCGGCTTCCCGGCATTTTTAAACTGCCGGGAA
>JANQML010000347.1 GCA_028280105.1 Desulfobacula sp.
CCCCCCCGCTCCCGGAGATCAGCCCGGCCTGGTCACCGGTGGCAAAATTCGGCGGCTACCGATCCTGATGCTGGCAAACTTAAAATATGTGAGGTTGATCCTGTTTCCTTTTTTTAAAAATTCATTTTGAGCTGAGACAACAAAACGGCCAGTGTAACCAAGGACCCGGATGGCTCCGGATCGGCAGGCACACTGATGATACTTGCCTGATATAGTTGATGTATCGGTTAGCTGAATATATGTGAAACAGGGTCAACAATGCCGGCAGAAAATGCCGCCAGGCCAAATGGCTGTCAGCGGGTTCTGGCAAACCGGCTAGTTACAAATGCATTGTTATAGACAGTGGTCTCTTTATGCTCGAACCTCAACGGTGCGTTCAGCGTTCCGAACAGAGGGATGCCGTTGCCCAGCAGAACCGGAATCCGTGTGACAGTTAACTCGTCAATAAGATCATGTTTCAAAAAATCCTGGATAACGATTCCACCGTCGATATAAAGGTCGTTAAATCCGGCATGGCTGATCGAGTCCACCACGGTTTCGGGGGACCCGGACATGAGTTCAACCCTGCCTTTGAGCGCATCCGGAACCGTTGTCAGAAACCGGCTTAAAACAAAGACTTTTTTGTCATACGGCCAATCACCGAATGTCATCACCTTTTCAAAAGTATGCCGCCCCATGACCACGACGTCTATGCTGCGGATAAAATCCGAATACCCGTAATCACTCTTTTCCGGATTGGGGTATTGGTCAAGCCAGTCGACACCGCCGTCCACCGTCGCAATATATCCGTCTATGCTTGCGGCTATATATACATAATTCATCTTAAACAGTTCCCATAAAAAATCGTCCCTTTTTGCCTGTTTTATCGATTCAAATGCATTTTCAATCCTTCATGACTGGCAATAAATCCAAGGGACTCATAAAATCGGAGGGCGCCGGGCCTCTTTTTATCCGTTGTTAACTGGATCAAGCGGCAGCCTTTTTCTTCGGCCCGGCAGACGGCCTCTTGAATCAGCCGGCGGCCCACGCCTTTTCCCCGGTGTGATTCATGGACCCGGACACCCTCAACCATGGCCCGCCATTGTCCCTGAAAGGTAAGATAAGGGATGAACGTGATCTGCATCACACCGATAGGAACGGATTGACGGGTTGCAACGATCAGCTCGTTATTGGGATCTGCCGCTATGGCTTTGAAAGCTTTTGTATAGGATTCGGGAAGCGGCTCTGAAAACCGTTCCCTGGTTGCTCCCAACGGATCATCACAGAGCATTTTAACAATCGCCGGCAAGTCGGCTGGTGCGGCGCACCGGAATCTTAAATCCATCTGGCTTCCATTCATTCTGCGGGTTAATGACAGGACTGAAAACCGCTTCGCACCGGGACGGACACCTGTGGTTTCGGCTCCCTGAACCGCCACCGGAGCTTACCACAGGCAAGGGGCAATATCAATCCGGCATTCCCCCCCTGATCCACCATACGGTCCCGCCTGCTGCGTTGCCTGCGGTCGTTCCTCCCTGGGGATTATGGCTGATACGCTCTCA
>JANQML010000387.1 GCA_028280105.1 Desulfobacula sp.
TCACAAAGGCATGGTCAGTCCGGACGGAATCACCCTGACCCGAGGCGGGAAAGATTTTGCCCGGGTGGCCCGGGAGCTGGAATCCTTTAAAGCGGATCTGAAAAAGCCCTCCTGCTCCCCGTTAAAAAAAGCGGCCATATACATGGACTGGTCCAGTCTCACCGCCCTGACCATTCACCCCCAATCGGATTTTTTCAACGCCAAATCCTGTTGGCTCCGCTATTACAGTGGGCTCAAACGGCTGGGATTTGACGTGGATATCTTAAGTATGGACCGTTCTGTGGATTTGTCGGTCTATTCAGTCGTCTGCACCGGGTTATATGATCTTGCAGACGCCCCGGTGATCGACGCCTGGAACAGCTATGTCGAACAGGGCGGCCATCTTGTCATCACCCTGCGGACCGCCACCCGGATGCGGAACGGGCATTTCCCCGAAATGCCGTACGGCCGGAGAGTGACGGATCTGACCGGCACCGAAATAACCGGATATGATGTCATGCCGGACGGCCATGAGGGAAAAATCAAGCTGACCCGATCCGGGGAGACCATCCCGTGGCAAAGCTGGGCAGAGCAGTATAATCCCCTGCCGGACGCAACCCTTTTGGCCACGTTTTCCGATCAGTTTTACAAAGGTGATTGTGCCGCCTTTAAAACAAAAAAAGGGAAAGGGGCGATCACCTCTATCGGTTTTGATCAAAAGCTCGGGATCCATCAACTGATGCATGACACATTAACAGAAGATCGCCCTGATACCGAATCGCTGCCGGAGCACACGCTTTTTAATACCCGGGGATGCCTGGGCATCTTTTTAAATTACAGCGACCAGCCGGTAAAGGTGCCGGAGCACCTTTATCAACACGGAAAAATAGTGTCAGGAGATCCCGTTGCCCGGCCCTGTGATGTGATCCTGATACGGTACGGATCATAATTTTTCATCGTTGCAACGCCGGGGTTCATACCGATGTTATGCCGGAACCGGACTAAACCAGCCCTGGGTTCTCTTGCAGAACCAGACCAGCATCAGCATCAGCGGCACTTCAATCAGAACCCCCACCACCGTGGCCAAGGCTGCCCCGGATGACAGCCCGAATAACATAACAGATGTGGCAATGGCCACTTCAAAATGGTTGGATGCTCCGATCATGGCGGCCGGGGCGGCATCGGCATAGGGCAGGTTCAGCATCTTTGCCAGGCCGTAGCCCAGGGCAAAGATCAAAATGGTCTGAATAAAGAGCGGAACCGCAATCCAAAGAATCGTCAACGGATTGGCTAAAATCACCTCTCCTTTAAAGCTGAACAATAATACCAGGGTAACCAGCAAAGCCGTTATGGTAATGGGTGTCAGGACCTGTAAAAAGGTATCATTGAACCAGGCCTCACCTTTTGTTTTGATAATCCACTGCCGTGAAAAATACCCCGCACCCAGGGGCAGGGCCACATATATCGAAATGGAGAGCAACAGAGCCTGCCAGGGGATGGGCAACCGGCCCACACCCAGCAGAAAACCGCCCAGAAGTCCGTACAGCACCAGCATGGCCAATGAGTTTAAGGCCACCATAACCAAAGTCAACCCGTCATTGCCCCGGGACAGATACCCCCAGACCAGAACCATTGCCGTACAGGGTGCGATGCCAAGCAGGATACATCCCGCCAGGTAGCTGCGCCACAAAGGGATCTGGAGCATCTTTACCCCGTCCTGGACCACCACCACACCGGCGCCGTGGACCGCACCCACATCCAGATCAAGGCCAAAGGGCATTTTAACCAGATCCACCGCCTCGGTGCCGATAAGACCTTTGAACAATCCCCCTAAAAAAAACAGGGAGATGGCATACATGGTGAAGGGTTTGATGCACCAGTTGAGGAATAGGGTTAAAAAAACCGGCTTGCCGCTTTTCCCCGCTTTTACGACGGAACCGAAATCAATCTTAACCATGATCGGATACATCATAAAAAAGAGGCAGACGGCAATGGGGATGGAGACCACGGGCGCACCGTTAACGGTTATTGACATGCTGTCAAGGGTTTTGGCCAGCCCGGGCAGGGCTTTGCCCAGAAAAATACCTGCAATGATGCACAGACCCACCCACAGGGTTAAATACCGTTCAAAAATACGGGTCATTTTTCGATCGTCCGTCATGATGATTTCCTTTTTCCTTTAGCGCACCTCTTCTAAATAACAAATTGTTATTTAGAAGAGGTGGCCTTTATTTTTCATTCGATAATTGGGGGGCTGATCAAGCCTTCAGACTCTCCGGCAATGTCAGCACATATGCTTTGATTTCATCCCGAACACGCCGGTAACAGTTCAGTTTCTCTTCTTCTTCTGTGACCGCTTCCGCCAGTTTCGGCGGATCGTCAAATCCCATGTGAATCACCTTGCTGCCGCCCGGAAACCAGGGGCAGGTTTCGTGGGCATGGCTGCAAACCGTTACCACATAATCAAACGGAAGGGTTCTGATTTCATCCAGGTGCCGGGATCTATGGTTTGAGATATCCACACCGGCTTCAGCCATAACCGACACGGCACGGGGATTCAGTCCGTGGATTTCAATGCCGGCAGACCAGACATCAATCCGTTCGTTTTTCAGATGACGGGTCCAGCCTTCCGCCATCTGGCTGCGACAGGAATTCCCTGTACAGAGGAAGAGCAGTTTTATTTTTTGGGGCAGCATGCCTCTCCCCGCTGTCTTCTGCAGATCTCCTCAGGCGGCACCGACAGGATGGCCGTGAGCGCGGATCGGTCTGTTTCGATCTGCAAATCATTCGACAGTTGCAGCTGAATCCATTGAAGCAACTGTTGGTTCACCTTTTCCTGATTCAGCCTGAAAAAGACCCAGCGGCCCTGTTTTCTGCTCTTTAAAAGCGTAGAATTCGTCAGCAGAGAGAGATGCCGGGATACCGAAGCACCTGAGATTTGAAGCAATTCAGTGATCTGACAGGCGCAGAGTTCTTCAAACCGGGACAATGCCGTTACAATTCTTAGCCGGTTGCGGTCTGAGATTGATTTTAAAATTTTTAATGTTTCATCCACACCACGCCCCCATACAACAGATTAATATTTAGTTGTTTAGCTAAATATAAAAACATAAATTTAAAATGTAAAGTTATTTTATATTAAAATAGTTTTTTCATGTTTATTTAAAAATTTTTATGCCATGTTAGGGGCAAATTGAAACGATCCAAGCGATAAAAACTGACCATGATACAGACACCGTTAATCCTTAGAATGCCGTGCATCGATGATGAAGCATCGTTTAAAGATGCGGTCCGTGCCTTCAAAAAGGAGGCGCCGTCGTTTCCCTTTGCCTTTGATTATACCGAAACAGAGCCCTTTCACAGGTATGTTGAACGGGTCGAAAACTGGTCCCGCGGCCTGGCGTTGCCGGAAAGATTTGTTCCCAATACCTTTTTTGTGGGCGTCGTCGGCGATACCGTGGTGGGCAGGGTCTCCATCCGGCACAGGCTGAATGATTTTCTCCGGCGCATCGGCGGACATATCGGGTACGCTGTTGTCCCGGAGTACCGTCGGCAGGGAATTGCCACCCAACTGCTTTCACAGTCGCTGCCGGTCTGCGCATCCCTTGGAATCGAAAACGCGCTGATCACCTGTGATGTGGACAATATCCCGTCCATAAAAGTCATCGAGCGATGCGGCGGACAATTTGAGGCCCTAACTGACGAACCGGAACTGACCGTCCAAAAACGTCGGTACCGGATTAACCTCAACGTTGCATAAAAATTTTATCATAAAAGATGAAATCACTTGACGATACAACAAAAACTTTGAATTTAAAGATGTTTTCAAGACTTCATCATAAGTGGGTTCCGCCATTTCATCTTTTTTCAGAAATTCTTACCCTTCGGGAAAAGCGTGAAGATCCCATCTTCTTCGTTCCCAAGGTTTTGCGGTAGATT
>JANQML010000299.1 GCA_028280105.1 Desulfobacula sp.
GCATTTCCCAACTGAGTCTGCGGTTGATGATGGCGCTGATCAAAGCGCCTGCAACTCCGACGGCAGCAGCTTCGGTGGGTGAGGCAATCCCGGAGAAGATGGTTCCCAATACGGCGCCAACGACACCTAAAGGAAGGATTATTCCCCTGGCAAGGATGAATAATTCTTTTTTGGAAACCCTTTTTTCTTTGGGCAAAGCAGGGGCATAGTTCGGGCGAAGATAACTTCTGATGCCGATATACATCATAAACATGAAAACAAGGATAAGACCCGGAACAATTCCGCCGGCAAAGAGTTTGCCAATGGAGACCCGGGCAACCATTCCGTAAACGATCAGCGAAATACTCGGCGGAATAAGAAGTCCCAATGCACCGCCGGCCAATATGGGGCCGATGGCAATGTTTTTGTGATATCCCTGTTTGAGCATAATGGGCAGAGCAATGATCCCCATAGTCACCACAGCCGTGGTGGTGACCCCGGACATGGCGGCAATGACGGCACAGATCAATATCGTTCCCATGGATAATCCGCCCCGGACAGGTCCAAGTGCCTGATACATAAAGGCGTATAGATCTTCGGCAACACCGGATTTTTCAAGTAGGCAGGCCATTAAAATAAAAAGGGGCATGGCAACGAGAACCATGCTGGACATCATGCCGAATACATTGGTCGCAACAAACGGAAGCGTCTGGGGACCGAAAAAGATAAGTGCGGTGATAATGGCGCTGCTGGGGAGTGTAAATGCCATGGGAAACCCGGTGAGAAGTCCGAACAACAGGCCCCCGGTAAGGGTTAGAACAGGTAGTACATCGCTCATGACAGTTCCTTCCCTGTAAATGCCAGTTTAAGGGTTCTGATGTATTCGGCCAGGCCCTGCAGCAGCATTAAAAAAGCGGCCAGGGGAATGGTCAGCTTGACCGGCCACAACGGTGATGCCCATGGAGAAGGGGACACGGATTGTTTCAACTCAAAAGAGCGCATACCAATCTGGAACCCATACCAGAAGAGCAACCCCATGAACATGAAAAATAAGGGATAGGTAAAGGTGTCGATAATGGCCCTTCCTCTTTTTGAAAACCGGTTGTAAACAATATCTATTCTCACATGTTCCCCGTGCAGCAGTGCATAAGGCCCTGCAAGCACGGCATAGGCGCCGAAAACGTGAAGTGCCAGTTCGTGGCACCAGATCGTGGGTGCGTTGAAGGCAAACCTCATGATGACATCATACAGCAGAAGAAAAGCCAGGAAGAAAACAAAACCACTGATCAATTTCCCGCTCCATTCACTGATAGAATCTATTATGGTCAAGATCCGTCTCATCTATCTTCCTCTTTTTACTGAAAACAAAATTTAACGAATGTTTAAAAACGCCGCTGAACTGCATTTACGGCGTTTTTATACACAGGAGAGTTATCCTCAACGTTGCATAAAAATTTTATCATAAAAGATGAAATCAGTTGGAGGTACAACAAATGCTTTGAATTTAGAGATGCTTTCATGATTTC